>NZ_JBVVPQ010000091.1:0-24573 GCF_055811695.1 Bradyrhizobium sp. MI1.3
CATTTGACGAGCTGCGGCAGCTGGAGCTGCGGATTGCCGAGGTCAACCGCGAGATTGAGGCAATTGCCTCTCAAAGCAATACCGCACGTCGATTCATGACCATCCCGGGCATTGGTCCGCTGGCCGCGACGTAAGCGTAGCGCTGCGGCCCTTTTGATTGGCGCTTGACGCTTATTTTGTCCGCGTGGCGCGTCGCCGCGGTTTCCATGTGTCGGACAACGCGTTGACGGCGGCCTCGAGGGCCTTCCGGTCGATCACGTTGGGATCGAACCGCTCCGGGCCCCAGCGGCGCATATTTTCGTGCTCCGGATGAGCAGGGTCGCTGATGGCGTCGAGGTATTCGGCGTAGCCTGGCGCACCACCGACGTGTTCCGGAGGACAACGACCGGCGGCCTCGAGCAGGAAGGGCATGCCCTCCGTCGTGGTGTTGTCGAACCCCGCACGCGTCTCTCGGGATATAGTCTTGTAAGCCTGATAACCGTCGCAGTGGATGATGCCGCAAAAGCCCTCAAGTAGCTGCAAGCCATGAACGGCCCCACGGCCCGGTGCATAGGCGTAAACCACACCAGGTGGGTCAGGTCCGGCCCAGCGCCTGTCATCGCGTGACAGCGCCCAGAAGTAGCCGGTTTTGGTCCTGCCGCGCCCCGGATCCAATACCGGTGCGGGGGTCTCGTCGACACAGAGCTTCGAAGAGGCGAGCAGAAGCTGGCGCAGACGATGCCACAAGGGCTTCAATTCCTGGGCGGCGTAGCCGACCCAGAAGGCGAGCGTGGAACGGTCGATGGCGATACCGTGCGTCGCCAGCATCTGCGCCTGGCGGTAAAGCGGCAAATGCCAATGATACCTGGCGTCGATCACATGCGCGACGAGCCGCTCGGTCGGCAGTCCTCCCCTGATCAATCGCTCGGGAGCAGCATGCTGGAGGACGACGCCGTGACAGGCGCGGCAGGCCAGTTTGGGGCGGCGGGTGACGATGACGCGATACTGCGCCGTTACGACGTCCAGCCTCTGGCTCTCATCGTGACCGATCTCAAAAAGGTCGCCTGCACAGCACGGGCAGCAGGTTGCAGCGGGCATCAGGGTCTCGATGGTGCGCGGCAAATGCTCCGGCAGCTTGCCACGATTGGCCCTGCGCTCGGCGGCTCTCTTCTCGCGTGCTTTGGGATTGGCGCGGTCCTCGGCTGCCTCGAGAGCCGCGACAGCCTGATCGATATCCTCCAGAACAAGCTGGAGCTGATCAGCGTCAAGCTTTTCCGAGGATCGACCGAACTGCGCGTCTTTTGCAAGCTTGAGCAACCGCTCGAGCCTGGCGCAGCGATCCAGCAGAGCCGCGGCAAAGGCACGCAACTCGGCTGGATCGCTCGGCAGCTCATCAGGCAAATCACTCATTGGCCCGAGTCTGTCATGCTTCGCGCCCGATGCAGCGAAGATTTTATGTCCTACGCAAGCGCTTTCGGCTGCGGGATTCGAGGCGCATGCATGCGTGTCCAATCCATGCCGGCCAGAAGCGCGGACAACTGCGCGGCGTTCATTCGCATGACGCCGTCAACGACCGGCGGCCACTTGAAGGCGCTGCCCTCAAGCCGCTTCCAATACAGCACGAGGCCACTACCATCCCAGACAACAATCTTCACCCGATCAGCGCGCTTCGCACGGAAGACCACCGCCACGCCCTTCATCGGATCGTGGCCCAGCGTCTCCTTCGCCAACAGCGCCAGGCCATCTGCGCCCTTCCTGAAGTCTACAGGTCGGGTCGCAACATAAATCATGAGGCCAGCGGGAGCCGTCAGCATGAACGTGTCCGGCGCAACGCAACAAACACATCACTCAACACAGCAAGGCCAGGCGTCCCTCGCACCTCAACTCGTGCCCCATGGAGCTCAACCGTCACAACGGCTGCCTCCGCCGACCCGGAGGGAGCTGCAGCCACCGATGGCGACGATTCCGACACCAACGGCACAAACGACAGTGCTCCCCCCGCAGTTGGCAGCACCAGTTGACCTGAACGCGCCCGGCGCCGCCAGTCATGCACCTGCTGGGGCCGGCAGCCATGGCGACGTGCGACATCTGTTACGATCGCGCCCGGTTCGAGACTGTCCGCGACGATCTGCGCCTTCAAATCATCTGGCCACTGTTTCCGGCCGCCGCCGGCATACACTTCTATGCGCGGTGACAACGGTCGTCTTATGTCGTCCGAATGGTCGTCCATTGTGAGCACCCTTGCAGAAGATGACTCTTCTAACGGCGCTCATAGGTCTACGCACAAACAATCTGATGGGCCTCGCAGCCCCGCTTACGATCAGAGCGCGGCTTGGCCCCGAGGTCCATCGCCCGCCATCTCCCGGTCATCCGCGGGTTCCTGCACGAGGTGTGCTCCGGCGGCACCGCCGCCCTGTGCAAGATCAACCAAGAGGACGTGATCCGCTACATTGAGCGCCACGCCCAGGATTAGAGCCCGGGAACAGGCAAGGCGATGTGCTGGTCGTTGCGCGCCTTTCTCCGTTACCTCCACCATCGGGGGCTGAACGCGCGCCTGTTGGCGGGTTGCGTTCCATCGATGCGGCGATGGAAGCTCGCAACTCTGCCGACCTATCTGCCTGCCGCACGGGTGCGGAAGGCTCTCGATGGTTGCGACCGAAAGACGGTGATGGGACGGCGCGACTACGCCATTCTGTTGTTGCTGGCCAAGCTCGGCCTGCGGGCCGACGAGGTCGCGACGCTCACGCTCGATGATATCGACTGGCGCGCCAGCGAGATACTCGCTCGCGCCAAGGGCCGACAGCGTGCACGGATGCGATACCGCCAGACGTTGGCGCGGCCATCATTGCATATCTGCGCAGTGGCCGCCCAAAGTCGTCGTGCCGACGGTTGTTCGTCCGCACACTCGCGCCGCACATCGGGTTTGCTTCCGGATGTGCGATCACCATGATCGCCGAGGCCGCCCTCGATCGCGTTGGAATCGAAGGTTGCGCACACCACGGCGCCCATATCTTCCGACACAGTCTCGCTATCGAGCTTCTCCGATCTGGCGCGACCTTGTCGGAGATCGGACAGTTGCTGCGGCACGAGAACCACGACACTACCCGGATTTACGCGAAGGTCGATATCGATGCGTTGAGAACATTGAGCCTGCCCTGGCCGGGAGGCGTGCAATGACCAATCTGCGCGCCGCACTCGATAAGTACCTGAGCATGCGCAAGGGGTTTGGATAGAAGTACGAGCACCAGACCCGTCGGCTCGCCGACTTCGTCGCCTTCATGGAGAAGCGCAAAGCCAGGATCATCACGACGAAGCTGGCAATGGAATGGGCAACGCTGCCGCCCGATCGTCATGCATCCTGGGCGCTGCGATTGAGCGACGTGCGCGGGTTCGCGCGCCATGTCGCCAACTTCGATCTGAGAACGGAGGTACCGCCCGTCGGCATGCTGCCCGGATGGAAGCGCGCCAAGCCCTATGTCTACAGCGACGCGGAGATCGATGCGTTGCTGACGGCAGCGCTGGCTCTGCCGCCAGCGGGCGGGCTGCGCCGATGGACCTACCATACCCTGTTCGGGCTGATCGCGGTGACGGGCATGCGTATATCCGAGGCGATGGGCCTGGAGCGTGATGACGTCGACCTCGACGCCGGCGTGCTGACGGTCCGGCTGACCAAGTTCAGCATGTCGCGGCTCGTGCCATTGCATCCGACGACGAGAACCGCGTTGCGCGACTACGCCCACCGGCGCGACGCGATGCTCGGATCACGCCGCGGCTCGACCTTCTTCGTTGCCGAACAGGGAGGCCGCTTGCTGCACGAGTACGTTCATCGCGTCTTCTGGCGATTGTCCCGAGAGATCGGGCTGCGGCGCCCAGGTGATCGTACCGGGCCACGCGTGCACGACTTCCGTCATCGCTTCGCCATCCGGACGCTGCTCGACTGGTATCGCGAAGGCAAGGACGTCGAGCAGCAACTCCCAGTGCTCTCCACTTACCTCGGCCACGCCTGCGTGCGTGATACCTACTGGTATCTCTCGGTCTGCCCGAGTTGATGGAAGAAGCGGCGCGGCGTCTTGATCGGCGGTGGGAGGTGACGCCATGAAGCCCGCCTGCAATGTCGCCACGTTGATCGAGCGCTTCTTCACCGAGCGCCTCATGCGCCAGCGCAACGTTAGCGGCAACACGATTGCCTCCTACAGGGACACGTTCCGGCTGCTATTCATGTTCGCACAGGTGCAGCTGCGGAAGCCCCCATCGGCCCTGACGCTCGCCGATTTGGACGCAACGTTCATCGGCGCGTTCCTAACCGATCTCGAGGTAAAGCGCGGCGCGAGCGCGAAGACGCGTAACCTGCGTCTGACCGCTATCCGATCCTTCTTCAGGTTCGTGTCCTTCGAGGAGCCGGCACACAGTGCGCTGATCCAGCGCGTGCTCGCCATACCGAGCAAGCGCCACGATAAGCGACAGGTGCACTTCCTGACGCGCCCCGAGATCGAGGCGGTTCTCGCCGCGCCCGATCGAACGACGTGGCTTGGCCGCCGCGATCACACCTTGCTGCTGGTCGCGGCCCAGACGGGCTTACGCCTCTCCGAGCTGACTGGCCTTGACCGGGATGCCGTCCACCTCGGGTCTGGCGCACACGTACGATGCGTCGGTAAAGGGCGGAAGGAGCGGACCACTCCGCTGACCACACTCGCTCGGTGTGCGCTCCAGGCATGGCTCAAGGAACCGTAACGGAAAGGAGCAACAGCGTTGTTCCCCAACGTGCACGGGGGCCGGCTCAGTGCCGACAGCGTCCAGTCGCTCCTGGGAAAGCATGTTCGTGTCGCTCACAAGAGTTGCCCATCTTTGAAGGCCAAGAGCGTGTCACCGCACGTGCTGAGGCACAGCGCTGCGATGGAGCTGCTGCAAGCCGGCGTCGACTGCTCCGTGATCGCGCTATGGCTCGGTCATGAATCGGTCGAGACGACGCAGACGTACCTGCACGCCCACCTCGTCCTCAAGGAAGCTGCCCTGGCGAAGCTCAAGCCGTACGAGCGCGGCAAGCGAACCCGGTTCCAGCCGAACGACCGCCTGCTCGCCTTTCTGGAGGCGCTCTGAACGACCAAACTATGCCGAATGGAATGGGGCTGCCGTGCACGCCATCGACGCGTACCAGCGTGACAACGGCGTGCCATACCAAACCCGTTCGGCATAGTTCGGCGGGCGGCATAAACCTGTAAGCTGAACGACCTCGATCCGCTCGCTTACCTGACCGACGCCCTCGCCCGAATCGTCAGCGGCCATTCAAACAGCGACATCGATCAGCTGCTTCCGTGGGCCTATTCCATCATGAGATTGAAGCCGTGGCTTGAGAACGACGCTTACGAAACGAGGGCCATATCAGCGTCTCAAAGGGCGGATCTCTCGATCATTGGTCGTTTTAGACGGTTATGTCGAGACTGGTTGGCCAGCTCGCAGGTCCCCCGAACTGGGATCGATGGCGATCACCAACATCCTAGATCATCGCTGCGTCTGGTTGCGGACACTGATGTCCGAAGCTTTACACGAAGGCGGGCGGATTCGGTGCGGCGTTCAAGTGGAATGGCAGAAGCGGGGCTAATAAGGATCCCGCCGTGAACAATTCCGGCGGCGACGCGAGCAGATCATGAAGCATCTCAAATCGCCCTATCAGCTACCATCAGGTCGTGACCTTCTTCACATCCCTATCCGGGAGCCGGATGGTCGTGCCTCGCGCGAGTGGGCTTTGTGGACTGCGATCCCCGGATCGTCGTCGAAAGGGGCCTGAGTTCATCTTTGATGAAGTTCGTCGGCCACTGCGGTTCTTCAGGCGAGACTCGGCCGCCATGCGGAAAGCCCTTCGAATTTCGTCGGTAGTATGGAGTGCCTTGCTGTTTGTGATGGGCTAATGCGCGGTGCACGCGGCTACGACGCAACCTGGTCTGAAGTACGATGGCGGGAACCGTAGTGGCGGCGCGGTCCGCCTGAGGCTATCGCGCGGATGAACGAAGCCTTACGCGACAATGACTCGATTGCGACCTTCATGTTTTGCGCGATAGAGCCGCTGATCGGCAATGTTCAGGAACCCGTCGAGCGTATCTCCATCGCGCCCGAACTCCGAGACACCAACACTGATCGTAACCCCGACCGACGGTTGGGCTCCGACATCGAATGCAGTGCCTTCGATGGTCGACCGAAGGCGTTCGGCTACCGCGTAGGCAGTATCGAGCGTCGCTCCGGGTAGCAACACCATGAACTCTTCTCCGCCAACCCGGGCAACAGAGTCGTAGGGGCGGATCGCCTCCAGAGACTTCCGCACGAATCCGCGGAGGACCTCATCGCCAACGCTGTGACCACGCGAGTCATTGATGTCCTTGAAATGGTCGAGGTCAAGCGACAGCAGAGATAACGGAGCACCGCTTCGCTTGGCCCGCGCGATCTCGGCGCCGATATGCTCGATGAAGTGGCGCCGATTTCCGGCGCCGGTCAGCGGGTCGGTGGCGGCAAGGCGTTCCAACGTCTGATTGCTCAGTTTCAGCTGCCGTAGCGCCCTTTGAGTGTCGGCCATCGACTCGGCTAGCCGGGCCATCATTTGTTCCTGGCTATAGATGATCGAGAATGATTGCGTCGTTCGGAAAGCCTGGACAACTCCATAGCTGAGAAGGAAAAACCCGCCGGCAAAGATCGCGTGGGCGAGCCACCACATGTGATTCCAGGGCGTTGCCACAATGAATGCGAGCGACGATATTGCAAACCACGCGACCGAAATGCCGAAAACAAGCATAAGTGGTGAGTAAATCCGTCGCATAAGCATGACGGCGACGTCCAGCGCGCTGAACACAAGGGCGCCGCCCTCCATGGACAAGCGTACCGCCGGGTGTGCCGCATACGGGGAGTAGGCGATTAAAGCGACGGCTATGTCCATCGCCAGGAACAGGCCAATCCACATCCGCCATGCGCGCGCATCCGAACGCTTCTGGACGTCGTCTGACGGGTGATTGTAGCTGAGCAACCCAGCGAAGAGCAGAATCGACATCGCGAGACGCGATGCAGGTCCATAGAGCAGAAACAGCCAAATGTTGCGGTGTGCCATACCGGTGAAGACGCCGTGCGGCGAATAGATCAGCACGAAGCCTAGAAATCCAAGCGTTAACCAACGCAACAGAGGTTCGCCGGAAGACCGGTAGCAACGCCACGTCACATAAGCGACGAACATCCCTTCAAGGGCGGCGACGGCGATCGCAAATTCGTGGAACAGATGATTTTCAAACTTTAGCGTACGATCCTGCTGGAAATACAGGTAGGCGATCAAGGGCGCGGGCATCAGAGCAAAGGTGATGAGGAGAAGGCTCATATACACCTGTGTGACCAGCCGCAGTGGGTCGGGCGGCTCGTGCACCGCAACGTTGGTGCTCATATGCAGAACGTCTCCCATAATGATACCTGTACTCGCTTACGTGGACTGTCGGTCGCTCTGCGGTTGCGAGAGCGCCGTTAGACCGAGACGAATCACGCGAGTGGCACAGCCAGTCGATAAACAATCCAAGGCATCAACCGTAGCACGAAAACACCCCCCGTTCCAGGCATGCATCCTCGCGCGCCGCAGGGCCCGCAAACCCACGCGGCGCCTCGACTCGCCACTTATGAATTCGGGTTAATCACGTACGAACTGGCACGCCGGTTGCTAGCGACGTTGCGGGGAACTGCTATCGTGATCCGACGGCGCGTTTACCACGGCCGCTTGCCAACCGTCGCGCGAGTTGTTTGGCAATCGGCGGAGAGTTGGTGTTCGGTTAGCACTTAAGCCGTAAGAACCTCATTGGAACGACCGGGTCACCGAAGGTTCGTGTCATGAGTTTGTCTTCTCCACGATCGCGCCTATTGCGCGCCGATTGGTTCGTTTGGCCTGGTTCTGCCACAAGGGATTTGATCGTTCTGTTGGCGGGCGTCGTTCTCGTATCGATCCTGGCGCACGCCTATCGGCTCGGCCCTCATCTGTTCAACCTGGAACACGCACCCGCGGATTCCGCCATCGACGACATCTTTTTCATCTTGTTCGTCGCCTGCTCCGCGAGCATCGCGCTGACAATCTTTAGCTTTCGTCGCTTTAGCGATCTCGCCCGCGAAACCAAGGCGCGAAGCCTTGCTGAAGGAGTAGCGCACGATCTGGCTCGATACGATCCATTGACCGGCCTCCCTAATCGCCGCTCATTTGATGAAACACTTAGTTCGTGTCTTGGCCTCGCGGGCAACACCCACCAAGTGGCCGTCCTGATGGTTAGCTTGGGTGGCTTGAGGAGGATAAAGGACACGCATGGCCGCGCGGCGGCTGACGACGCACTGTGCGAGTTTGCCAAGGGCATCGCGAACCTCTTGCGCGACGATTGCGTCCTGGCGCGAATTGGAGGGGAGGAATTCGGGATAGTGCTGCCAGATATTCGCTCCCTCGAGGATCCTGCCAATCTGGCGCGCCGAATTGTGGGGTCCGCTCCCTACAGTTTCGCGGCGAAGACGGGGGCAGCCGAGTTGGGTGTTGGAATTGGCGTCGCGATCGCCCCAAAGGACGGTCTCAATTTGGACGAATTGATCAGGCGCGCAGAACGTGCACTGAGTCCGACACCAGGCAATGGCAGGTGCTGTATTCGCTTTTTTGAACCAGAGATGGACATCCATGTCGAGCGGCGCATCCAGATCGAGCGAGAGCTTCGCAGCGCTATCGCGGCCGACATTATCGAGCTTCACTACCAGCCGTTGGTTTCGTTAACACAGAATTGCATCATCGGATTCGAAGCCCTGGCGCGTTGGGAAAATAGGAGCTTGGGGCATATTCCGCCAGATGTGTTTATTCCGATTGCAGAAGAAGTAGGTCTCATCAACGCTCTTGGAGATCAGCTTTTTCGACGCGCCTGTTTCGATGCCAACGGATGGCCGCAGACGTTTACGCTTGCCTTCAATATTTCGCCCATTCAATTGCTCGATCCCGCGCTTGCACAACGCATTCTATCGATCCTTCGCCAAACCGGGTTCAGTCCGCACCGCCTGGAGGTTGAAATTACGGAGAGCGCCCTCCTGGAAAACACCGCGGCTGCTAAGACCGTAATCGATGAGCTCCGTCAAGCTGGCGTCCGCATCGCACTTGACGATTTTGGAACAGGTTATGCTATGCTCAGCCAGCTGCTTTCATTTCAGCTCGACAAGATCAAGATAGACCGCAGCTTCGTCTCGCATCTGAACAACAGTCCTGACAGCCGGGTGATCGTTCGTGCTATCCTTGGCCTTGCAAAAGGATTTGGCTTGACGACCACAGCCGAGGGCATCGAAGACGCAGGCCAGCTGACGTTTCTAGCGGCCAATGGTTGCACCGAAGGACAAGGCTATCTGTTCAGTGGTGCCAAACCAGCCGGCGCTATTCCCGCGCTACTTCGCGAATCCGGCCGCACGGCTGTTGCTGAAGATGTGACCAGACGTCCGCATGAGTGAGACGACGCGTTCAGGTTCGAGAACCTTCTTCTAATTCCCGCTGTCAGTCTAACCAGGCGAGTCGGCGAGGCGGAGCAGAAACGCTGCGCGGTCTCAATCCGCACCAGCAGTTCCCAAAGCCTGTCCTTGATCTAACATTCAGCGATGAGATCGAGGTGATCGCCAAACCGACCGACCGTCAGCCCACAACAGCCGCCGCTTCACCGGCTAAGCAGTAACCAAGAGTTAGCGATGCCCTGGAGACTAAATGTACGCTCCGAGGCGCTCACCCGGATTATGAGTCAAGTCGTGCTTCTGCCCTTAAGTCGTCAACTGACGGGCCAAGCGCTCATCAGCTTCGACTGTATCCTGACCAGTGCGTCGCTTAGCCGTGCGGCTTCATCAAACCGGGTTTCCTGGTATGGCGGGCGGGCGGCGGAATCGAGCACGATAGCCTCGGCGGACTCCGAGAGCCGACGCAGAGGTGTTCTGAGCCATTGGGCGGCACAAAAGAGCAGCGCCAGAGCCGCCACCGCGCCCGCGCCGAGAATGATCCAGAACGACCGGATCAATTCACGGACCGGCGCCATGGCCTGGTTGGCATTCTGCCGTACCAGAAGAGACCACCCGAAGCTTGGAAGGTCTGCAAAACCAATGGTGGGGACGATCACGACAAAGTATTCCTTGCCGTCAGGCCATAGCTCGCTGAGAAACGCGGTGGTGAGCCGGCTGGCTGCCAGGGCGGAGCCGACGTTGAGGGGCTTGTTGGCGAGCTCAGGTGGACCAAACAAGACTGTTCGGTTGCGCGAAAGCAGCAGCACCTCGATTCCGGGCGCCTGTAAAGCCGTCATCCCCTCACCTACCCAGCTCCAATTCAGATGGGCACCGACCACGCCGGCAATCGAACCTGCGTGCCGCAGTGGAGCAGCCAAGTCGATGAAGCGATACGGTTCAGGAGACACCGGCAACAAGCTCGCCAGGAGCTGTGCCTCGTGAACGTCGATGGCAGCGGGCCCCGCAATGCCGCGTTTGAACCATGATCTCTGCGCGGCGCTCTCGCCTTCGAGCATTCCATCCCTGGCCGCCAGCACCTTGCCCTCAAGATCTGCAATGCCGAGCCAGGAATAGCGGCCATCCAGCCGGCTTAGGAACTGGATGTGTTCGTGGGCGCTTGCCAGATCGGTCGGATCGATCAGGTCAGCGAGCCGGGCCACGTCCATCCGAACACCGTAGAGGCGGCGCGCCAGCAGATTAGCGCTTAGTTGGCCGCGAGTCGTCAGCTTGTCTACCTGCAGCTGCTCGCCGCGTTGCTGTAGGGCCGCGGTATACACCGTTGCAGTCACCATGGCTGGAACGAGCATCAGCGTGGCGCCCCCAAAGAACACAAGGGTGCGTATATTTAGTCTTCTCCTGGTCATCACGTCTCCCTAATGGGTTAGCGCCCGTGCCAGTTCGCGGATGATGCGCACGATATCTCCGCGATCAGATCCCGGAACGGCCTGGATCGTGTGCAGCTTTTCGACGATCTGCGCCCGCTGTGTTGCTGTTGGCGAAAACCTGAGCCGATAGCCGTCTCGGGTTGACGCAACGACATGTGCGTCGACATCTCCAATGATGGGGACGCTCAGTTTCCCTGCCGCCCCTGCCACAAGTCCGGACGGACCGCTAATGCGCGCGCCGCCCGGACTGAGATTGATCAACCAGCCGCGGTATCTGGCGTCTCCAATCGTTAACGTGATGGGCTCGGGTACCTGCCGCTGCGGTCGATTGGGGCGAGGCCGCTCAATGCACACAAAGATCACTATCAGCAGGACGAAGAGGTTGTAGATCGTCCAGAACAAAACGATGGCGACGCCATCGCCGGATGTCGACGAAGTATTGAAGACAAGTTCAGGATTCAGCGGCACCACCAAGCCACCTAGAGTCAGTCCAAACAGAATTAGGAATGGTCGCATCAACCCCCATTGGACAACAATCTTCGTCCTGTCGCCGCCTTTGGCCGTGACCGAGAACTCGTGAGGTCCTCTCGTCAAAAGACCCAGTGCAGCTGCCCGGCAGACCGGCCAGGCAGCAATCAGCTGCGCCGTATCGTTGATTATGGGAATGAATAGTCCCTTCGAAAGCCAATTCAAGGCCACCAAGACCATGGCAAAATAGGGAACATAGTATCTGGTGATATCGACCAATGACGCGTTCACGATCGTTATGCCGAGCCACCAGTACAACAGCGGACAGATGAGACTCGCAAGGCGGAAAGGAAAGGTCGTGGACCAGTACAAAAATGAATCGATGACACTGATCCGGTGCATCAAATCCAGTCGGTGTGAGCCGAAAGGATTGTATGAATTACGTACAATCTGAGTCAGACCAAGGCACCAGCGACCCCGCTGGACGATGTATTCCTTGAGCCCCTCGGCAGCCAACCCCTCGCTCAGTGGCTCGTTGAGATAAACGGTTTGCCATCCGTTTTCTGCAAGTTTCAGCGTGAGCAGGAAGTCTTCCGTAACACTTTGCGTCGCAATGCCGCCGATCTGCTCAATGGCTCGAACCCTCATAACGGAGGAGGTACCGCAGCAGATCGCGATTCCCCAAGCGTCTCGCGCCGGCTCCACGTTATCGAAGAAATGGCGCTGCTCATCCGGATATCCGGTGCTGATGCCCAGGTTGTGCTGGATCGGGTCGGGATTGAAGAAGTGCTGCGGCGTTTGAACCAGCCCGACACTCGGATCGTGAAACAGCGCCAAGGTTCGTTCTACAAAATCGAGATGAGGAACAAAATCGGCGTCCAGGATGGCGACGAATTCCGGCCGATCAGGATCCAAGGCGCGCACCGAGAGCGCATGATTGATGTTTCCCGCCTTGGCGTGCATATTGTCGGAGCGCACGATGTAGCCGACACTGTGCCGCTCGCAAGCTTCGCGGAGCGAATCCCTGCGGCCATCATCAAGCACAAAGACACGAAGCTTGTTGAATCTGACGGCCTTGGCGCCAATCACTGTTCGCTCGAGAATCTCCAGCGGCTCATTGTAGGTCGTGATGAAGATGTCTACCCGTGGCATTTCTTCAGGCGCCCACCAGCCGGCGTGGCGATCTGCTTCAGCAGTCCGTTCCCTTACACGCGACAGGATTACGAAGCCGATGGACGAAGACAACACTGTCAGCGCCTCGAGCAACGCGAAACCCCAGCTGAACAACGCGCCCGCGGTCCAATCGATTGGCTTCAGAGTGTCGCTGAACCGCCAAATTACGTAACGCCAGGACAAAATTGTGGCCAGCCCGAGGAGCAGAGTTCGCCAGTACCACTTGCTTGGATTGAGCAGTGGCAAGACTGTGAAACGAAGTCCAAGAATGACGGCGGCTCCCGCCAATGCGGCCAGTAGTGGTGACAGTACGAGCATCAGAAGCCGTAGCGTGTAAGAAATCGGCGGAACTGTGCAATTGGTCCGCTCGAAAAGATGATGCGTCCGGTGCGTCCGATAGCGCAGCTGAGATCGGGCTGCTGCGCAAGATCCGGCACGGTCACAGTGACGTCGAACCGTTCAAGATGTTGAGTACTTGGTCCTACCGCCAGATTTGCATAGAGTGACGACGCGCCGGAACCGCCGAGTCGGGTGATGGTCCCGTCGAAAATCCGCTCGTCGCCGAACAACCGGAACTGAACCGGCGCCCCGACCGAAAGGCTATCGTAAAGCGACTCGGAGACGCCCGCTGTGACTATCAGGCTGTTGCAATCGACAAACTTAAGGAGGTCTTGACCACGCCGTGTGTGCTCGCCGTGCTCCCGCAGAACATCCCAGACCAAACCGGAGACTCGGGCGTTTAGTATGGCAGAGGTCAAACGATTGACACGCAGGCGCTCGGCATCGATTTGCCGACCAAAGTGGGCGATCCGGCCTTTCACTTGCTCCTCCTCGACATGCAGTTCGGCCAGTCGCAGGTCGATATCCCGAATTCGCTGCATCGAGAAGGGAGCGTCGCTAGAGGCCTCTGCGATGAATACACCCTCGCGGGCCGAGGCGAGTTCCGTTTCGAAGTAACTGACACGCTGCTGTGCACTCTCCAATTCTTGCTGTGCCACATCGAGTGTGGCACGAGCCCGACCCAGATTGGCTATCGTCTGCACGCCGCGATTGCTCAGCTCGTTGGCCCGCTTGAATTCCGCGTCCGCCTCGCGCAGCCGCGCGGCAGATGCGTCTTGGGCCGCTCTGGTTTCTGCGATCCGCGCCTCGATCTGCCGGATTCGGCCGCGCTGATACCCGGTTGATTGCGCATCGAACTCGGCCCTTGACAGCGAGAGGGCGGCTCGCTGGCCCCCAACGCGTTTAAGTTCGATTTGTTGGTTGTCTCGATCGCGCTCGAGGTCGAGAAGTCGAGCGGTATCGAATCGTTCATCGGTCACTTCAGCCGCAAGTTCCCCCGGGTTGACGCGCGTTCCGATGCTTTTGACGGAGAGGCTTACTCTTCCTTCGATCGGGGCGCGAACAATATAGAGCCGTGCATTTACGGTCGCATCTGCCGACGTTCCAGAGAAGTGCTCCCCAACGATGACGTATAGCCCCCCGACCAAAAGAACCAAGCCGACGACCACACGTGCGAGCCTCATGGCTGACTTCCGATCGCATCGGGCCGGAGAGCGAGAGCAGGCTGAAGTTGGTATTGGCAAGTCATACGGTCTGCTCGCGGTATTTGTGAGCCGTATTGCCTGAGCGAACGGGCTCTTTAGGGCATCCGGAACGGCACAGGGAGCCAGATTGCTCCGCGTGTTTTGCGCTGGGCCGATTGTATCTTCGTGTTCGGACCGCCCGCCGAACGGCCAAGCGCCTGATCTTCAGACCACCGTTCTCCGCTGATGCACCCGGACAAGGGCGGAATCGACGACCGGATATTTGTAATCGGCTCGTCGGATATGGAGTGGACGATACGCCACCAAACCCCTTCCCGGTGCATCCACTGAAGCGGCGGAATGCTATCCATTCCCCAAGAGGCCTCTGGAAGATCACGCCAAGGAGGGTATGTAAGCGCGTCCAAGGCGCACCGTGCACGAACACCGGGTTGTGCCGATTGGTCGGGCCCTTCTGATCGGGTCCGCCAAACATCAGGTGCGCTATTCTCTCCCAGCCGGCTTCGGTGAAAGTCAATCCGTTCATTGCACTCAAGATTGCCTCCCAAAAAAACGTCCTCGATCTAACTTCCCTGCAAACACCACCTAGGCGGACCGCGGGGACTTCTTCCATACTTCGTCCGATCTGCTTGCCCGTTTCGTCGGCTGTTTTGGACGACAGGCCGGCAACTGACGGCCGCTCTCTAATGCAGCTCCCGTGTCCGCCCCAGGCAATACTGTTGAGATTTGCGCTCACTCCTGAGACTTCGGACGCAAATCGTTCCGTGTAACGTCGTTAAGCGAGGGGGTCATGACTGACATCGACCCTCTAGGCCGGTTCGACCGCGCCGTCTCCAAGTTCCGCTCAAAGAAGTGAGCAGTTGATCGGGCTATTCCTATGAACCGCAACTTGCCCAAGACGCGTACGGTGATCAGCCGCACCCTGTTTCTTGCGGTTGGTCTGCTCCGTTGCTTTTTGATGGCAGTGGCGAGCTGCATCTTCCGTTCTTTGGGTGGGCTCTTCTCTCCCAGCGTAGGTTGGGCGTGTTTTCTCCCGCGGTTGCAGATCGATGAGTTGCTTAGATGAAGTCTGCATGTTGCGATGTCCGTTTGTTGCACGTGTGCTACTCACAAAAGGGCTATAGTAAAGTTAGCTGAGAACCGCGGACAACGAACCTACCACTTTTGATACAGAACAGCGTCCGCACATTCGAATCGACCGGTGGTGAAGTGTCGGCGGCGATGACCTTGCCCCTCCGGCTTGTACCCGCGAGTGCCTGCGCTGATGGCCGACACCTCGCTCTCCGGCACCCGCGTGGCGCGGGAACTGGACCGGCTGATGATTGAGAGTGGCAAGCCCAGCATGGTGGTCAGCGACAACGGCAGCGAGCTCACCAGCAGCGCCATTCTCGCATGGACCAACCAGAGCTGCGTCGCGTGGCACTTACATCGCGCGGGCAAACCCATGCAGAACGCGTTCATCAGAGCTTTAACGGTCGGCTGCTGGATGAGTTTTTGAACGAGACGCTGTTCACGTCGTTGGCCCAAGCCCGCGTCGCGCTTGGATGCTGGCGGGCCGACTACAACGATACGCGACCCCACTCGCAGCTCAGATAGAGAACCCCGTCCGAGCTCGCCACGACCTGCCACAGGCGCCCAACACGGCAAATCCAGCGGCAAGGACGAACTCAGAACTGGATAAAACCTTTGGGGGCAAGGTCATTGGCGCTAGATGACAAAATGCCAAGCTCGCCGTCACCATCCGCTGGAGTTATCTCGCTCCCAGGGTGTGACGCGCTTTGTCGATGATGGCCGCCGCATCGAGCTCGACAACAACATTATCGAACGTTCGATCCGTCTGATCGCGCTCAACCAGAAATACGCTCTTCGCGAACGGAGCTTCGTTACGGCGAACTCGCTTGGCCCCCGTGCAGCATCGCGTTGGCGTCGCCTTCGTTCCCGCATGCGTCGAACCGGCCCTATCGAAGACATCGGCAGAGTCGCGGCTGGCGCCGGCTCCTCGGCCGCGAGGGCCTCTGGCAGCTCCCTTGCTTGTTGAGCGGGTGCGGCGGGACGCAGCAAGAGCTGATGAAACATGACGTTGGACACTCGTTAGATGCGCTGTTCGAGCGCGCCAAGCGACAGGGATTTAGGGCAATAGACCCCAGGGTCGGCAAAATAATTGAGATGCTCGCCACATATCACGCGACGCATGAATTTCCGCTAAAGCCGCCACGCGAGCACCTTGTCGTCGGCGACGTCCTCGTGGGTAGTCCACAATGATCGAGCAATTCGTCCTTGTCCGAGGGCGGTAGGACGGATTGACGATCGGGCCGGCGCGCCATTCGACATCGCTGCCGAGGCGGACTTCCTTGCGCCGAGGAACGAGTCGAGCAGCTATGCGACTTCTACCCGGATCTGGAGTGGGCGCTTCCCAACACGACGCCGACTTCCGTTGCCGGCGTCGCGGCGCTGCTTCGTTATCCCAGAGCGCAACACCTCCCCGGCTATGTAGGCCTAATGCTCTGAGCTCCATTGATGTCCGTTGTCACCTCGAGCCGACATCCGCATCGCTCTTGAAGGACGTCAGATGCCAAAGAGAAAGCGTCGCGTGAGCGGGGCTTTCCTTCGGAGCCTTGAGAGTCAACACCATCCAACGGCTGGCCCGCCGAACTTATACTTCACGCCAATCTTGGCCACCGACAGCTTGTTCTTCAAGTCAATGTTAGCGATTGCGGGTGCGCCTGCGAAGGCTGAGACATCCAGCGCGATGTTCTTCTTGTCGAAACTCAATCTAGCTATACTCGATAAGATGCGCTCCACTTGGGCGAGAACGCGTATTCCGCACCCGAGCCAAGCAACCAACCCCAGCTCGTGCTGGAGGAGCTCACGGAAGCCGCTCCGCCGAAACCGGCAGGGACGCTGAAGTTATGATCCGTTTGCATCCAGGCCGCACCTCCCTTGACGTACACAAGTGTCCGGTCGGCAACAACACCGCCGACCCGACCCGTGACGGTGCCTAACCAATCGCTCTTGGCCGTGCACGATGCCCCAATTCTGAGGCCGGGACTGGTGCCCTTCACATCCACACCGGCGATGTCACCCTGGACGCCAAAGATGGCCCGACCGAACTGCCAGTTGTAGCCAGCCTGTCCTCCGCGGAGAGATCCGCTTCTGTTGACAAATGAAGGCAGAGACGACACGCCGTCCAGTCTTGCCGGCATGCGCCAGCGCGTTGCGCATGAAGTGGACGCGGCACCGTTGCAGCTGGCATTGAGCACCTTGGCTACGGTGGCCTTGATACCTTCGTGGGCATCGGACACGACGAGCTTGACGCCGCGCAGGCCGCGGCGGGCGAGCTTGCGCAGGAACGCCGTCCAGAACGTCTCCGCCTCGGACGGGCCGATGTCCATGCCGAGGGCCTCGCGTCGGCCGTCGCTATTGACGCCGACCGCGACAATCACAGCGACGGATACCATGCGGCCATTCTGGCGCACCTTCACGTAGGCGGCGTCGATTCACAGATATGGCCAGTCGCCCTCAATCGGGCCGGCGAGGAACGCCTTAACCTTCTCGTCGATCTCGCCGCACAGTCGGCTGACCTGGCTCTTGGAGATGCCGGTCATGCCCATGGCCTGCACCAGATCGTCCACCGAGCGGGCCGAGACGCCCTGCACATAGGCCTCCTGCACCGCGGCCGTGAGCGCCTTCTCGGCCATGCAGCGCGGCTCGAGGAAGCCTGGAAAGTAGGAGCCCTTGCGCAGCTTGGGAATTCGCAGCTCAACCGCACCGGCGCGGGTCTCCCAAATCGGTCCCGGTAACGTTACGCTGGGCCAGACGCTCGGGGCTCTTCTCGCCATAGGCCGCCCCGGTCTGGCCTCCCACTTCCAGCTCCATCAGACGCTGGGCGGCAAAGCCGATCATCTCGCGCAGCAGATCGGCGTCGGGGGACTTCCCTACCAGCGTGCGCAGGTTCATCATGTCGTCGGTCATCGCTGGTTCCTCGGTTGCCTTGGCGTGTCGCAACCCGATCCTACCGGAGAACTGCCGGTGAGCACCGCAAAGCCGCCCGCCCGCTACGGCGCTAATTGAGGGCGCGCGTCTGGGCGGCTTCGCTCTACCGAGCTACACCACCACCAGGAACGACCAACTTTTCAGGAACGACCAACTTTTCTGCGTGTGGCTGGTTTGCTTCGGCCCACCGGTTAAGATGTCGACCGAGGGAGAAGCGATCGCACGACATCGCGCCGCGCCTCGACGAGCTTTCCAATGTTCTTGCCGCCGTCGATGCTGCGCTCGATGGCTTTCGAACGGAACGGCTGCATCCGCGAGGCGTGAATAAATCTTTCGGATTACGTCGCCGAGCGCCGCTGGACCAAGGACGGAGGCTTCGTCAACGACGAACCGTCTGTTGACACAGAATCGAATACGGCGTCTAGATGTAGTTGTCACGGTCTCTCAAATCGCAAGATAGAGAGCTAAGAGGGAAGCCGGTACGGCCGAAAGCCAAAGCCGGCGCTGCCCCCGCAACTGTAAGCGGCGAGCCGCTGTCGACAGAGTCACTGGCGCAAAATCTCGGCGCCGGGAAGGCCAGACAGCAGCAAGAACCCGCGAGCCAGGAGACCTGCCGTGACAACAACAGAGTCCTCGGGCGGGGTGTCCCGGTGGTCGCTAGCCGGCAGTGGGCCGCCGAGGGCGGCTCGTTTTCCGCATGCGCCTACTTCAGCCTTGCCCCAACCCAAGTGGGATGCCGATGTCTGGTCTGGGTCAAAGCAATTCGTTGCAAGCCGCATTGCCGCGCTCGATCGTCAAACGCGAGGGCGGCACGCTTGTCTTCGATGCCAGCAAGATCCGTTCTGCGATCGCGCGCGCGGGGCGGGCGAGCGGCGAGTTCGACGACGAGGCGGCCGGCCGGTTCATGGAAGAGACTATCAAGGTCATCGCGCACCGCTTCGTCGGCGCAACTCCCAAAGTTGAGGAGGTACAGGATATCGTCGAGCAGGTGCTGATCGCGGCGGGCTATTTCGCCACTGCGCGCGCCTATATCGTCTATCGCGAGAAACGCGGACAGGCGCGCCAGGACCACACGACGACGGTTGATGTCGCCGCTTCCATCAACGAGTATCTCGAACGTAGCGATTGGCGCGTAAATGCCAACGCCAACCAGGGCTATTCGCTGGGCGGACTCATCCTAAACCTCTCGGGCAAGGTCGTCGCCAACTACTGGCTGTCGCACATCTACCCGCCGGAGATCGGCCGCGCCCATCGTGACGGCGACCTCCATATCCATGACCTCGACATGCTCGCCGGTTATTGTGCCGGCTGGTCGCTGCGCACGCTCTTGACCGAGGGCTTGAACGGGGTGCCCGGCAAGGTCGAGGCCGGCCCGCCGAAGCATCTGTCGAGTGCGGTCGGGCAGATCGTCAATTTTCTAGGCACGTTGCAGAACGAGTGGGCGGGCGCGCAAGCCTTCAGTTCGTTCGACACCTACATGGCGCCGTTCATCCGGAGGGACCGCTTGAGCTACGGCGATGTACTGCAATCGATCCAGGAGCTCATCTACAACCTCAATGTCCCCTCGCGCTGGGGTACGCAGACGCCTTTCACCAATCTCACCTTCGACTGGACCTGCCCGGAGGACCTGCGCGAACAGGTGCCCGTGATCGGCGGAGAGGGGATGGATTTCACCTATGGCGACCTCCAGTCCGAAATGGACATGATCAACCGCGCCTATATGGAGGTGATGACGAACGGCGATGCCAAGGGCCGTGTATTCACGTTTCCAATCCCGACCTACAACATCGCCGCGGATTTCCCGTGGGAGAGCGAGAACGCAGATCGCCTGTTCGAGATGACGGCGAAATACGGCCTGCCCTACTTCCAGAACTTCATCAATTCCGAGCTTAAGCCGAACATGGTCCGCTCGATGTGCTGTCGGCTGCAGCTCGATCTTACCGAGTTGCTCAAGCGCGGCAACGGCCTGTTCGGCAGCGCTGAGCAGACCGGCTCTATTGGTGTGGTTACCATCAATTGCGCTCGCCTCGGCTATCTGCATCGCGGCGACGAAGCGGGCCTATTCGATCGCCTCGATGCGCTGCTGGAAATCGGCCGCAACAGCCTGGAAATCAAGCGCACGGTCGTGCAACGCTACATGGACCACGGACTTTTTCCCTACAGCAAGCGCTATCTCGGCACGCTACGCAACCATTTCTCCACGCTAGGCGTGAATGGTGTCAACGAGATGATCCGCAACCTCACCGCCGATTGCGAGAACATCAGCACACCTTGGGGCCATGCCTTTGCGGTACGGCTGCTTGATCATGTGCGTGCGCGCATCTCGGCGTTCCAGACCGAAACCGGCACCATGTTCAACCTCGAAGCCACGCCGGCGGAGGGCACGACCTACCGCTTCGCGAAGGAAGACCGCAAGCGCTACCCCGGAATCTTGCAGGCGGGCACCGGCGATCTCCCCTATTACACCAATTCGAGCCAACTTCCGGTCGGCCTCACCGATGATCCATTCGAGGCGCTTGAGCGCCAAGACGAGCTGCAACGCAAATACACCGGCGGTACGGTGCTCCATCTCTACATGGGTTCACGCCTGTCCTCAGGCGCAGCGTGCAAGAAGCTCGTGCGGCGGGCGCTCTCAAATTTCCGCCTACCCTACGTCACCGTCACGCCGACATTCTCGATCTGTCCGACGCACGGCTATCTCGAAGGCGAGCATGTCTTCTGTCCCAAATGCGACGCCGAAAAGCTCGCACTCAAGCGGCATGCCGCCGCGAACTGAAAGGAGACCACAGATGAACGAGTCTAATGCCCATACGACGAGCAGCGATCCTGCGGGGACGCTCAGCCACGACGAGCGCCAGCCCTGTGAGGTCTGGACTCGCGTGATGGGTTATCACCGGCCGGTGTCGTCGTTCAATTGCGGCAAGAAAGGCGAGCACAATGAGCGCAGGTTCTTCGCTGAAACGCGCGCCGCGCTCGGCTGAGCTGCGAATTGGCGGGGTCGCCCGGCTGTCCACCTGCGACTGGCCGGGCGAGCTCGTGGCAACGGTTTTCTGCCAGGGCTGCTCTTGGTCGTGCGGCTATTGCCACAACCCGCATCTGATTTCCCCGAGGGGAGAGTCGGAAATCCCGTGGCAGGAAGTGCTATCTTTTCTCGATAGCCGTCGCGGGCTGCTCGACGGCGTGGTGTTCTCTGGCGGCGAACCCACTCTCCAGGCTGCGCTGCCGGACGCAATGCGTGCCGTGCGAGGCGAACTCGGCTTCCGCGTCGGATTGCACACCGCCGGGCCCTGTCCCACACGGCTGTCCGCTGTACTGCCGCTCGTCGACTGGATCGGCTTCGACGTCAAGGCTGCGTTCGATCACTACAAGCGGATCACTGGCGTCGTTGGGAGCGGCATCAACGCCAAGGCCAGCCTCGTGCGTCTGCTCGAAAGCGGCGTCGCGTGCGATATCCGCACGACGGTTCATAATGCTTTGCTGGATCGCTCCGACCTGGCGCGTCTGGCGTCCGACCTTGTCGCGCTTGGCGTTCCTGCCCATCGGCTTCAGCCGTTCCGGGCGGCGGGATGCACGACCGCGAGCCTTCTTTAGTCCCCGTGAGCCGCTGCCGTCCGGGTGCCGGTTGCAGCACATATCCCTGCCATTCCCCCCCGAGTTGCGGTCCGCCCGACACCAGACACTGCTGCGGCGGCTGGAGAAACACTTCGCGTTTTGCCGCAGGAGATCTGCGGGCGCCGGTGTCTGCTGGTGGTGCGGCTCTCGGCAGGCGCGCAACGATTCCGTTGTCCGAAGCGACGCGTCAAGTCCACAGCCGCATTGAACAGTCCGTGAATGCCTTCGCGCCAGGCCACCATGGGCGCGGCGCGTGGCTGATCTGCTATGTTCAGCAGAAATGTGGGAGAGTGGCCAGGGCCGCCTGTCTCCAAGATCGCTCCCGAATCGCCACCAACGTCGGGGATCGTAGCGTGGAACAAAGCAGGCAGTGTGCCGAACTGAACTGCTCTAATGCTGCTTCGCGTGAACTGTGTCGCAATTGTTAATCGGCATTCTTGTTCCTCATCCGACATCCGCACCAGAGGCCGGCGGTCAGCGTACGCGTCCGGCACCCCAGGCAGGCGAAGGTCGGTGGCGAAGCGCTTAGGCAGCAATGGCCGCCGGGAACTGATGGCCGGAATTAGCAAATTTACGCGCATTTGCGTGCACTTAGGTCTGCTCCTCTATGCCTTGGCCTCTCGCGAGATCGCGTGTCCCGTGCATCGTGCGGCAACAATATTCCTCGCGATCGCGGTGAACGCCCTCTTCGTGCACCTTGAAATCCGCAAGTCGCTTGGTGAAGTGCTCTCGTTCGGAGCTGTCCCAGCTCAACGGCCGGGGAGAATCGGGCGGGGAAGCCCCGTTGGGGAGCGTTTGCAATCGGCGCGATGGGCGCTGTCGGCTTTGGAATAGGTGCTAATGTTCCTGCGCGTTCGACATTGCCGCGGATTGTTGAAGCAGCGCCTCTAGTTCCTTCTTCCAGCTCATCTTGTGTTTGTGTGTCTCCCCGAACGGCCATCGGACGAGGCTAACTTGGTGCGGTCCGCGCGTCCAGCGCCCCCTTTTGGTAGTTGCGAGGCCGGCCCCGTTGAGCTCGAACGCAAGGTGGGATTAGCTTAACTCGGTGTCCATCAAACCGGCAGCAGCTCAGTTGTCCGAAGCAATTCGACGGCTCGTTGAGATCGGTCTGAAGATCAAGAAATGAGAGAATTCCCCTCCCTTTCCGTTTTCGCGGTTGAGGTCGACCGGCGTCCCGTCTTTGCATTTGCTTCAAAAACCCACGCGGCAGCCGAAGCGATCTTAAAAGGTGAGGAATTGCGCACGAAACTCTCGGCCCTGAAGTCTGGCGGGGCCCTTCTGTGCGACGATTACGGCATCATGCGCTTGCGCCTAGCGCGACCTGCGGAAAGAGAGATCTATGAGGACCGGCGCTTTGGACGAATCCATCACAACGAGTTCTACGGTGCCTTCTTGATCGAGCTGGATCGGGACGCGGGTAGTCTAGATCACGTCTTGGCCGAATTGATTGACCTCGGAAACCCGGAAGGCTCGGATTGAAAGCGTAAAAGTCCTAACTTCTCTTTCGCCCCTTTATTGAGATGACTCGCGTGGGTCCCATCGGTCGGCTCACGGCAGGATCAGCTTGCGGACCGTTCTCAGGTGTGGCCCTCCCTCGACGAACGGAATCCATTCGACCTCCTCGAACCCGTAATCGATTCACCACCAGCAATCGGTTGATGACGCTCCTCGCCATGGGAATTCTTCGACCGGTGACTCGTCGTCTTCCAGGTCGCCTCTATCGAGCGTGACCTTCCCAACCAGGCAGGGCGACAGCGACGAGAAGAAGTCGCGCCGGAGGCGTTGGCGGCTGGTCACTTGACCTTGAGTGTCAACCGCATGAACGTGAAATACGTGCTTCGCGATATCCGAGCCAATTGTCACGGCTTCCATGATGATTGCTCCTGTTAGGTACAGACATCGCCAGCATAGCGCCGGCGCCGAGGGAGCGGGGCCGTCTTCCCCATCAACGGTCGGCTGCGGATAAGTTTTTGAACGAGACGCTGTTCACGTCATTGGCCCAAGCCCGCGTCACGCTTGGATGCTGGCGGGGCCGACTACAACGATACGCGACCCCACTCGCCGCTCGGATGGAGAACCCCGTCCGAGTTCGTGACCTGCCACCCGCGCCCGGGATCTGGCGCTGCGCTATGCGGAAGGCTCCGCGCCAGCTCCCGTCGCTCCTACGTCTGTGGGCCCCTGACGCGGGATCGCACCGGCCTGGGTTCTTTTCCATTCGCGGACCGCGTGGGGCTCATAACAGTTCTATATGTCGAACAAGCGCGAAGTGCCTCCTCGGCAATGGAGCGAAGGTGTTCGCCCCGCATTCAACTCCGCACTTCACGGGTCCCGTCAGACACCACTTGTCCATCCAATTCCTCCTCAGGCGGGATAATTCCAATCCCTAGAAACGAGGGGCTGGAGGAACTCGAAAAGGCGGCGGGGCACCACCGCCGGAGTGACGGAAAACGCCATATCGCCGGGCGCGCTCACGTCGCTTGCGGGACCGCCAACTGCGAGCGCCATAACCCACTCCAAAGCCGACGAAGAAGATCATAGTGATAACAAGAATGGCCATTGTCATTAGGACGACTACTTCGCTGGAGGTCTTGATTCGCACTCCCCCCACTAGCGATAGCAGCCGGTAGAAAGCTCGAATATCTGCTTGGTACAATCTTGCGCTGCGTCCGATTCAAGCTTTTTCGCCACTCCAGCCAATATTTTATCCCAGCCTACAGCTGACTCGCATCAGGATGGCTTGCGCCTCCGTCGGAAGTACCGCGCTGCGAGCGGGCACCGGAAACGCTTATTTTGCTCGATGTATGTCGTTCGCTGCGGTCGGCAGCGCCTCCCGGCGCGCGCCCATGCTGATCTTTCCCGCCATACGCCGCTGAACCACTTTGATGGCACCGCCCCTATCACCACCGAGAACT
>NZ_JBVVPQ010000092.1:0-24382 GCF_055811695.1 Bradyrhizobium sp. MI1.3
GCAACGGCCAGCTCAAGCCCGCGGCCTCGAACCGCCGGAGCGCCAGGCGCACCGTCGAGGGCGCCGCGCCCACCCGTTTGTTCTTCCTGCCAATTAGCCAACGAATGCCGCTGGTGTCGTAAAATGCGCAACATCATAGTTGCTTCAAGAAGCTATCGGAATTCGGAAATGCAAGTTGGCGTAATCTAAAACGCTGCTTTGTTGCCGCTGGCCCAGGGCATTGAAGTGCGGGGCCGATCGCAACCAGACTGCAGCCGTTTTCAATGAATACGCCGTTGGCTGCCTTCAGCGATCGCCCGCGTCATCGGGCAAGATTTCCGCGGCGCCTCGCGTTGCAGCGCAAGCGAGCAGCCTAGTTACGTCTCGTCCGATTGCTTCGAGTTCTGCACGGCAATGAGCAAGCTCTGCGTTGAGAATAGCAAGATTGTCCAAGAGAATATCCTCACAGCGCTAGGCTGTGATGCTGCGGCAATCAGAATCACAGTGCCCAGCGGGCTTGCCCAGTATCGCACAATGGGTGAGCGCCGTCTGTTTTGCAACCCATTAACGACAGATCTACCTGTTGAAGGCACGCTCGGAGACCGTCGCACGCGAGCAGCGTTCCAGAACTCGTGCAAAATGGGAAGCCGCTGCCGGTCGAGTGCTATTTCATGCGAAGGCGGGAGGGCGGACCCGGCCTCGAAGTCGCCGACTTCATCATGCATGCGATCGGCCGTCAGGCACGTCACAATGTCACCAAGCGGGGCCCGTTCCAGCCGAAGTTCGCCGTTCACGGCATCGATACAAAGCTGGTCAGTTTTATGGAGGTGTCATCAGTCGTGCCAAGGCAAGCGGGTGAGGCTGATACGACAGGCCATTAAGTAACCTAGTCCAGGCGGCACTTTGCCCGAGAGCTCTTTTCCGAAGACAGTCGAGGTCTCAAGTCCAATCCCCTTGCCATGAGCTTGGCTGTCCCTCCGAGTTCCCTCGATATTCGTTGCGCTTCATCGTTCAGTAAGGACATTAATTCCTCGAACCCGATGAGCTTGCCGGTCTGGGGATGCTCCCATTCGCGAATCTTTGCGATGGTCACAAGAAGACATCCTGTACGGCACTCGTCGGCGGCCATGTATTTGGTCAAGAGTTGATCGTGGATCGTGTTGAACAGGTCGGTTCCGGAGCGCTCATCTCCGAGTTTGAGTTCAATCGTTCCTTGCTGTCCGGACACAGTCGATCGAAACCGAATGTCGGTCTCCTTCTCGTCTGCCGTCACCGCCTCCTGATCGATGGTGTAGTTTTGCCTGGCGGCGTCCCGAAGGACGCCAGCTAATGCTCGCCGCATCACGTGCTCGTCTCTGATGCTGGCCCATAGCTCGCGAGGCGACACGTCCTGAAGCAACAGGTCGTCAATGTCATCGAGACGGTCCTGCATGAGCGCAAACATCGCTTCTCGGTTCTTTGGTGGCGCCTCTCCGGTCTTGTCAAGAATTGAGAATTCCGTCTCCGTAAGCGCAACGCTGTCCGCTTCCTCCGCCGCTTTTTGCTGCGCGAGCGCCATGGTGCGGTCCTTGATATGCACGAACAACGGATCGCCGGCCATTTCGATCTTTGCCGCCCAGCCTTCAGGGCCGGTTGAAGCGAACAGCGCGCTTAAGATTGCGCTCCGCCCCCGCTCAGCGTGGTCCCGCGTGTCAAGAGAATGCGACCCTTCGTGCTGCGTATCGTCGCCTATCCGAACTTGGGCATAGGCGAGCCGGAGAAGGCGAAGCAAAAGCGGTGGTGTAAATCCAGGCCCGTGGAGATCGAAACCAAGACCGCCGTATTCGTGGCCGAAAAGGTCCGCAAATAACTGAACGCCCGAGCCCAGCTTGGCGGCCGGCATATTCGCGAGACCCTTCTCCAGGAGATCGATGCCTGCGCCCGGATTTAGGTTTAGAAGCGCTGGCAACCACACCTTTGCGAAAGGAAGGGTGAGTCCCACAGCGAGACGTTGCTGTGCGGCCAGCTTTATAAAGCTGCGATCGTCATCGCTACCCGATTTGATTAGGATTTCGATCGCCTGACGCAGGTTTTGCTCATACTGCGGATCATTGGCGCGAGTCTGACTCTGCGCCACCTCGGCCAACCAAGTGCGGATACGCGGAACAAAGAGGGCGGCTACGATGGCCGGTGCGTGGTTGATATTCTGCAGGAACATCGAATAGCCGTTCGTTCTCGTGACCTCTTGCAGGGAGACGCTGAGTTCCTGACCAAGGACGCGATCCACGGTTTGCGGATACTCGACCGCAAGTGCTTCGAGCCACGACGGAAAGCTGTTGAGCTCTATCGGCGCGTAGCGGCAGGCGAGCTCAGCTTCGCTCTCCGTTAGCCGCTTGGCCCAATTTGGATCCTCCGCCTCTGCGGCAATCCCGGCGAGGCCAAACTGCCAGCGAACCAAGAACGAGTCCTTTTGTTCTTCCGCGCGTTCACTGCGCAGCGTCGGTCTATCCCTGCGCCACGCGGCCATCATTGTTTCGCGAAGTCGGTTAGCGACGGCCGCGCCGAACTGTTCCTGGATGAAGCGTCGATTCCATCCTGAAGCCCGGCTTTTTTCACCTGAGCGCTCGACCGCCCGCCATAGATCCCAGGCTGTACCGGCGGCGCGATCCGCAGCAAAGACCGCGTCCGGATTTTGCACGATCTCACGCCAAAACATCATCCAGCTTGCATGTGCCTTGGCTGTCCGACGTTCGGCCTGCTTTGCCTGTTTTGCTCGCTCCGCCTCCATCCGGCGGTATTCGGCTGAGCCATCCTGCGGCTTCAGGCGATTATCGATGATCGTGGTGAGGGCGGACGAGTCCGAAACAAGCGGCTTGAGGCTTTCAAGCAGCGTCTGAGGATCGGTCGCGTTGCTTGTGAGCAAGACCATCTCGGCCCATAGCATCATCTCGCGATGGTCGAGCGGCTCCTGACGCTCGGCGAGGCGTTTTCGAACCCATGCAGCATCCTTTTCGCCGAGCGGGATGCCACCATGGTGGGACACGTCGAAGATGCGTTGCCAGGCGTCCTTGACCTTATGAATCGTCGCGACGAAAGCATCTTCCTTCCAAAAGGCCGTCTCTCGCGCTTCCGGAGAAAGTTCTCCGAGCGCGTGCCGCAATCTGGCTAGAGCCTCTCTCTCGGTGCCATGCTCGTTCTTTGAGAGCCGAATTGCAAGTAGGCTCGACGAAATCCACGCTTCCGTCCGGACGCCTTCAGCCTCCTGCCGGCGGCATGTTGCTATAAGTGCCGGCAACAGCTCGTAGCGTTTGGTTCGTACATGCGGGTATTTATCAGGGGCCCACGCGATCCCATCAAGGATCAGATCCGTCAGCGCTTGGCGCAATTCATCAAGATCCTCTGGTGAGAGGCCCGCGATCTCAATCTCGTGTGGCAGACGGTGATTTAGTTCGCCGATGCTACGGACATTCTGCTTTACCCGCTTCAATATTCGTGACAATCGGCTTACCGAAAGATGGGTAGGGAACAAGGTGATCAGCGCACGGCGGGCCATCGCGTCAGGCCATCGAGCAGGCTCGTTTTCGAGCGACTCTGCCAGTGCTTCGAGATGCTCGTCGCTCAGGTGCACCAAGGCTTCAGTTGCGAGGCTGCGTTCATAATCATCGCCGGCAGCATCCATCGCAATCGCATAAACGATGTCCGCACACGCCTTTAGCTTTCCGGCAATAACGATCCGGAGCAAAAGGCTTCGCACTTCCGGATTTCCGATCCCGGATTTCCATAGCCTCCTAACACTGGGCGCAAGTTCCGGCGAGGCGAACCGATGAACTTGGATTTCCGGGGTGCTGAGGCCGCGCCAGCCGCCGCGGCCGTAGCGCTCGACATAAGCTTCGAGCGCTCTGATCCGCTGGGCCACACTCAGCGACTGCGGGTCGCCGTGATCCAAAACGACAGCAGGATCAAGTTCCACGATATCATCAAAGATGGTGTGGTGCCAAAGAGAAAGCCACGCCGCCACCGGATGCATCGAGGGGCGGACCGTCCGTACCCCTTGCGCCGTCTCTACGAACAAGAGCCGCTTGATGGATTTGATCGAAACACTGCGGGCGAGCAGGGCGTCGAGCCGCTTCGCGGCAAGAAACTCGAGCACGGACCGGTGGTGAAAGCGAACGCGGCCATAGCTGGCGAAGCCAAACAACGCTCGCTCCAAGAGGACCGATTGTGCCGCGTCGCTCCAGTCCAGCAAGATCTTGGAAACGTCCAGCGCTGCTTCGCTTGCGTGGACGCTGTCCGCATCTGCCGAGTGGCGCAGGGTCAGCTTCCGGGTCAGCAACGCAGCGAGAGCCAGGCGGCTGGAGCCTTCAATTGCCGTTTCTTGCGAGAACTCCACTCTCTCCTTCGGGGCCGTCCTCGGCTTCAGCTTGGTGGCGATGTTGCTCTCAACCTGTTCTCGATGGGAACGAATGCGATGATGTTCGCGCCAATCCGAGCACAACTCGATCAAGTCTTGGGGACGTTCCGCGAATGTTCCGCATCGCGCTCCCGGATGTCGGCCAACAATTTCTCGGGATCGGTCACGCCCTGGAGAACGGCAAACTCGCGCATCTGCTCCGTCGATAGCGGCATCAGACTGACATTGCGCCATGGCTTTGGCCTGGTTTCATCCTTGATCTTTTGTTGGTGCCGGTCCATCACGATGTCGGCGAACGCTTCGGCTGTAGACGTCGCCTTTCTCGCAGTTGGTATCGGCAAATGTTCGGCAAAAAGCTCGCGGTCGATCGGAACCGGCCGCGTTGTGACGATTATTCTCGCGCGTCCGAGCTGCCCCGCCAGCGCCTTGTTGAGACGTTTCAGCGCTTGCTCAAAGCTCCCAAGCGTCAGCTTAAGTTCGTCGTATGAATCCAGGAAGAAGGTCGCAATCTCGGATTGGGAGCGTAGCCACGCCTCGAAGCGCTGCTCCTCGTCATAGGTCAGCATATCGCGGACTGAACTGCCGGCCAGCGTCGCGAGTTCCAGAAAGAATGCTGGTTCGCCAGCCTTCCAGAGCCTGGCCTGCTGTGTTTGGCACTCGTAAGTCTTTCCCGCGCCAGCTTCGGAAACCATGACCACGCGTTGCGAGCGCAACAGCTCGTCCCAACCAAAACCACCGCTCCAGCCCATGCGCGAGAGACTTGATGCTCTTTCGATATCCGCGACCTCGATATCCGACAGGTCTCGAAACGAGCGCTTGATGGATGATGGGGTGGAGGAGGCAGTGGTTGTTGGTGACATGGCTGAGCAACTGGCCTGGTCCGAAGGAGTCGTTTGATTCGAGGGTGCTACAATAGCAGCGTGCAACCGCGAGGAATGGGAGCAATTGAATCAACCAGGGATGATCGAGGTCCGACCGGGTCGCAAACCCATCTCTCATTTCCGGAAGTGAATTTCCGACGGGTAAGGCTTCGACGAACGAGGAGATCCCCGCCGAAGCGTTGAGGCCGGTTACCTCGAAACGAGGCAGCCGGTTTGCACCCTCAATTCCCGGGCGGAGCCAAGGATATCCAGCCAGGCTTCAAACGTCGTAGCTGACGGGTGTTGGATGAATTCGGAAAAGCGCGGTGCTGGATCGTCGAGCGGATTATCGGACGGGCCATAAGCCAAGCTACTTCGCCAACGATAAAGCACCTCGTTCAGCTCGACGGCGGCCTCCCAGCGAGGCCCGTCCGGCTCGGTTGGATGGCGCAACTGGCGCGGGCCCCAATGTTCGTGCGCCAGCAGCCAAAATCGGCGCGCTATCGGGCCGGGATAGCGGATGCGTATCCGCGGAGAGAGCAGTCCCTGCTGTTCAAGGTATTCAAGCAAGCCTGACCCGACTTTCCGGCCACGAAAAGCGTGAAGGGAATCGAGCTCGCGCGCGAACACGTCCGTGGCCATGTAGCGTTGAAACTGCATGATTACCCATATCACGAGTCGCTGAGGTTCAAGAGCTCAACCACGACCACTTCTGTCGCGATCTATAGGTTCATTGCAGGCCCGCGCCGTGCGAACTGCGCATTCCGATCGGCTCGGCCGTTCCCGCAAACTTCAGCGCGCGGGCGCAAGCAGGACCGGGCCCGTGTGGCCGGCGGCCAAAAGTATGAGGTGGGTACGAGTCCAAGAAGACAGGACGGGTCGGCGTCAGCGGTCAAGAAGGCAATCAAAAGGTCGGAAACAGCCGGAAGCGAGTCGAGAAGCGTCTCGCGAGCTAGTCACCTTTGCCGGCGCCGCTCGTTCAGCGTGCCTAGACCTGGGTCGGATATTCGGGGCAGGTATCGCCGATCGAGTCCAGGACCTCGGTCACTGCGCCGGCCGCCACGTGGGCCGAAAGACCCGCTGGCGGATCCAGGCAGACGATTTCGAATGCCCGCTCACTGGCGTGGGGATCTGCGCGGTCCTGCATCCAGCCGTGGTACTCACACTGGCGGATCGCTCCTGCCTCCTGCAGAACGGCTATCGCCCACCCCTGTATTGTGCGGATCGCCGTCCGTCTCTCCTTGGACATCAGCATCAAGACCGCTCCTCCGCGAGGCACGAGTCCTTGCAGCCCTCGACTCGTTCCGGCTGCTAACACAGAGCAGGGATTCCAAGCCGTCCGGGCGGGTGCTTGTCCCCGTGTTCCGCCGTCCAGTGCAAAACCAGGCGGCAATCCTGTCTTTCCTTGTCCTCATGGCGCATGACGACTTACAGCGCCTCGTCTGGTACGGGCGCTGTAGCGCTTTTGCCTGGTCCCAAGGGGCGCCGGGAACGAAACTTACGCGCTTTGGCCGCGGAACAGTCTGCCATTTGAAGCGACCGGCAAGGTTATGATGAGTGACGGCGTCTGGAAGGTCGATGAATTCATTTGGCAGATGGATGCGATTGTGCTCTGGGCTCGCTTCGAGGGACGCTGGCTGCGCGGCTGAGAATTTCACTATCCCGAGCGGCCCGGGAACCCCCGGCACTGAGCCGCTCGAAATTTAGCCGAAATCCAGTCCGCGACATTTGCGATAGCTACAAGGTCATTGGAATGCGTCGAACCTCTGTCGCATTGATTCTCACCATTCTGTCGAGCGTGGCGCTGGCCGATGATTTTGTCGGACAGGCCAGCATTATCGACGGCGACACGCTGGAATTGCATGGCGTGCGTATCCGGCTTTGGGGTATCGATGCACCGGAGAGCAGCCAGCTGTGCCACGGCGAAGACAGCTTGCAATATCGTTGCGGTGCGCAGGCCGCAAACGACCTTGACGCCTTCATTGCCCGCCGTCCTATCAATTGTGTCCCAGTCAGCCTCGACCCGTATGGCCGCACGGTTGCGACCTGCTCGGTCGCAGGCAGGGATCTCGGGGAATGGCTTGTACGCAACGGTCTTGCGTTGGATTGGCCCCAATACTCGAAGGGCAGGTATCACGAAGCTCAGCGCGAGGCTGAGCGCATCGGCCAGGGACTCTGGAAGGGCAGCTACGTGGAGCCGTGGCTCTATCGTGCATGCATCCGCGCACGTGGAAAGCCGTCCGCCTGTTCGGACGATGCAAGCGCCCATCCTTGAGGCGATCCCGGCAAGGAGCCAATCCACAACGTGCGTTGGTCTATCACCGCACTTGGGGCCGGTGGCTCTGGCGCGGTTTGGGCGACTCACGCTACCCATCATTCCCAATGGCCTCACTGCACAATGGAAATGAAATGGTTGCAGCCACCCGTGATTTGCCGGCCTCCGGTTACGCACTCGAAGTCGACGGCCGGCTCAAAGCCGAATTTGCCACCAGAGACGGAGCCAGGGCAGGTGGCGAAGAACTCAAGAAGCGTTTTCCCATGCTTCAGATCAGGATCTGTGACGCGCAGACGAATGCGCGCGAGGAAATCTAGATCCGCTGATTCAAGTTTTGGCAGAGTTGCTCGGCCTGCGCGCGTGCGGCTTTCGCCGCATCGGGCTTTCGTGAACCGAGCCGCGTTGCGTCTCGGCCATCCGGCTTTAATCCCTCGCGCAAAGGGATGCGGAGCTCCTCGCCGGGGGCACTCGGAAAAGGGGCCACCGTCATGAGTATGCCGGCCGATGCAGCCTGTTCCGATGAGCGATAAGGCGACATCCGCGACTATGGTCGTCCCGACCACCACTCTGTGCGGTTAAGAGGGTGCCCGGGAAGGGGCAATGAGAGCGACGATGGCGCGGGTCATTTGGCTATTGCCAATCCATCTTCCCAGTGGTCCCAATGACGGCCAACGTCGTCATGAGACGAAGGCCTTGAGCGAAGACATCGGGGTGCGCATCAAACTCCTTTGTATGGACTCCGGCCAGTCCATGTCCGTCCTTGGTGACGCCGATGGAAAAGTACAGCGCGGACATGACGTCCGTATAATATGAGAAATCTTCCGAGAACATGCCGCGCCCAGGATGGGTCTCCAGCGCCCCGGGCCATGCCCGTCCGAGAGGCGGGATGATCTGCTCGAACAGCGCAGGGTCGTTTCGCGTCGCCGGCGCACCCGCTCGGATCGTCCAGTCGTAATTTACAGTCGCCTCCGCTGCCATTCGCGAGACAAGCTGATCGAGCTTGTCCTTGAGTGAGGGCTCGCCGTTCTCGCCCTGTGCGATATTCTCGAAGCTGCGGATGGTGCCGCTGACATCGGCCTCCGCGGGGATAACATTGCCTGCATTGCCATCAGCGAGGAGTCGTGTGACCGAAATGATGACAGGCTTGTTAGCGATATTAAGGTGACGGGCCGGATACTCAGACAGCTCGATCGCCATGCGCGCGGCGACGAGCGGCGTATCGCTGCCTTCATTGGGCGCAGCCGCGTGCGAGCCCGTCCCCTTGATTTTGAGATGAAAGTAGTTGCTTCCGGCTAGGGCAAAACCCGGTGCGATGGCGATGGTCCCTATCGGCATGCCGGGAGCGACATGTTCGGCGAAGATTGCCTTGACCCCGAGGCGTTCGAGAATCTTCTCGTGGACAATGTCATCGGCGCCGCCCGGGGTTTCCTCGGCCGGTTGAAACAAGAAGACGATCTTTCCTGAAATACGGTTCTTGTTGGCGATCAGAATGGCAGCGGTGCCGAGCAAGATCGATGCGTGGATGTCGTGACCACAATTATGCATCAAGCCGTCGATCCGTGAGCGCGGGGTGTGAGACATTGGCTCGACCGCGTTGAGCTCGAGGGGGCGGGCGTCCATCTCAGCTCGCAGTGCAATAACTGGTCCCGGCCTGCCGCTATCAAGAATTGCGATCACGGCCGTCGGCGCTTCGGTCGAGACGATAAACTCCGTGAAGCCAAATCCCTTCAGCGCATCCAGAAGATACACCTGGGCCTTGAACTCCTTCTTCCCCAGCTCGGGATTCTCATGCAGGAACGTGTAGGCGCTTCGTACAGGCTCTGTCATCGACGCAATTGCGGTCGACAAATCTGCGGCGACCGCCGGTGCGCGGCCAAAGAGCGCCAGCAGGCTGAGACCAATGACGGCCATTTTTTGCATCGATGCCTCAACCCTCGTAAGAGGACGAAATTACAGGCCTTGTCGAGCCTTGTTCCAATCGAGAGCGCGATCAATCGAGCTAACGTCGATCACAGACCACGGTCCCCAGATAGGTTACGTTTGGCGCGGCCAGCTTGGTAAAATCGATGTCCATTGATCCGCCACCGAGTGTCGCGATCGTCCCGGAGGCGTTGAAATTCACGCCCGAAATCGCAAGAGCGGCCGCATTGATCTGGTCGATGGTAGCGAGGATGCCTTTGACTGCATTGCACATTCTGGGGAATTGATCGCCGGGCCTGCATTCCGCTGCTCGGAAGCAATTGGCGAGCTTCTCATAGATCGCCTCTATCCTGCCTGTGACCTCGCCCAGCTTCTGATTGGCCCGTTTCAGCCGCGCCGTTCCCGCCACTTCTGCGAACCGGTCGTTGATTTGATCCGGCGACGGATGCTGGAGCTGCCACTCGGCAACGATTCGATCGAGATCTGCCTTCGAGAGCGGGGGTCTTATCTCGGCCTGCCCCTCCACTATCGTGCTTCGGCCATTGCCAAGTGTGTTGATCGCGCTCTTGTAAGGTGAGGGGGCCTCGAGTGTGGACGAGGACGGCTGACCGAGTATTTCGTTGATGTACCCGTCCGCACGAACCTTCTGCTCGTACACACGAATGAGAGCCATGGAGGCAACGAAAACCGCTGTGGCGCAGAGGGCAAGGAAGCCCGCGAATATGAAGAAATGAATACGCGAGCGGAGATACTGCTCCGCGGTCATTCCCTTCGGCACGACGCGGCCAGTTTCGATACGTATCGCCTCCAGGCGATCTCCTTCTTTCAGCTTCTCGATCTTGTCCATCAGGATCTGGAAGCGTTTCACCCGCCACGCAATCAGCGTCCAGGCGAGGACCGTTGCCAGATACGCGATAAGGGCGAGAGGGTTCGCCGCCGCCGCGGGTATGGCATTTAGAAAGGCGCCAATTTCTTCGATCATAGAGTTTGCAAGTAATGGTTGCGGTATGCTTTTGCAAAGTGCAAATTGGATGCGATTTCAATACATCAAATCATAGGTTGTGGTCCGAGTTAAGATGTTTAGGAGGCTTGCTTGAAAATTCTTTGCGTCTCTCTGCTAAAGAGCGCTCTCTGCTGTCTTGGCTTGGCAGGCGCGATCTTCCTTTCGATTGAGCTCCCCGTCTTTGCACAGTCAGCTGATCCTGCGGTCCAGTCCCAACCGTCCAAGGTCGAGCTTGCGCAGCGGCTATCAGCGGCGATGTCCGCGGCCCGAGAAAAAGTTATCTCGGATTTCGGGCCAAACGCATTTGACCGCGCGGACATTCCCGGTGGCAAGACTCTCGGAGACGTCTGGACGGATTATCTGGGACGTGCCGGGTATCCGAGCTCCCTTGCGGAGCGGCAAAGATTCGCCGGGATCCTGCGGGCTGAGCTCGACCAGCAGGCCGCGCTTGTACTTGTGATGGCGCCTGCCCGCGACGAGGCTATCGAGCATCTGGTCGTCTCGCTGAGGCGGATCGTCTCGGGGCGATCGGCAAGACTGGTCGTGCGTCAAGACCCCAACGGGGGGCGCTTCTCGGTCATGTTCGGAGAGGACACGTCCATCCAAACCACGCTACAGGCGGACGACGGCTCGAGCTATCAGCCGCGGTCTGGCGATGAGATCGCCTGGCAATTCACCTGTGCTGGAAAATTGCCTGACCTGAATGCCAGCGTCCGCGGTTGCTACGACAAGAATTACGGGTACTTGATGGCGAATTCAGCAAAGCGCCCCCTGGAATCGGCACAGGGACGATATGTTTTCCAGGGAACCAGATCCACCGGCGAACAGATGACGCTCGAAGCGCCGAGCGGATTCTGCAGGCCTATCTTCCTGGAGCTCAAGTCCGGCGCGTGCAAGCTCGAAGTCGAGATTGTCAGGGCTGGAAAGTAACTCGGCTCTCCCGGAGAGGTACTTGCTATGCGATCTTGCGGGCTCGGCGCAGGAAGCGGCGGGCCATTAGCCCGACGAGCATGACGTCATCGGCCCGCGGGCTCATCGGCCGGAAGGGAGAACACAATGGGGCGTCGTCCCGTGAGCAAGGGCTCGCCGCTTCCGGTTCAAAGGTTGCGGCGCGGTGCTCTCGGCCGACTGTCGCATTTGACAGAATTGCGACGCGGCGACGCTAAGAAACCTACTCGCACGGCTGAGGAGGTCGCTCAGAATCAGTTCTGTACGAAACGTACCAAGGGGCGCGCTGTCTGCGAGGTGGATAACGCGTTAGCCGTGTTGAATGTGAGGCCGAATCCGTACCACGTGCGTGCACGAAAGCAGTAGCAAGACGATCATTTGCGTTGCCGCATTGAGTGACGACGACGGACGATTATGTGTTTGGGGGAGCATAGTGACGAATACTCAAATTGCGTTCGAAATCGATGACAGCAGAACCGTTGATGAAAACATCTCGGCGCTCTCGGCCGCGCTCAAGCGGATCGATGATCCCCTGGCAGACGTCCTGTCGGGGGCACTGTCAAGCCTCAGCCTGGACATCGCTCTCGATCACGATGCGCTCCTGGACGCGTTGTATGCAGCGACCTCGCCTATCGAATCCCAGCAGACCGCCTCTGAGGGAGGCCCTGCACAATGAGCGGCTGGTATCTCCAGAAGGTCTCCATCGAAGGCTTTCGCGGCATCAACAACGAGGGTGCCCCTCTAGTCCTCAAACTCAAGACGGATTGCGTCAACTCCATCTCCGCGCCCAACGGGGTAGGAAAGACATCGATCTTTGATGCGGTGGTCTACGCGATCACCGGCCGAATTCCCAAGCTCGATGATCTGCCCGCGGCCGAAAGGGGCTCGTCTTATTATCTGAACCGCTTCCATGCGGGTGGTGTGGGAACGATCACCCTGACCCTTATGCCTGCCGGCGGCGGCGCCGAGGTCGATGTGACCGTCCGGCGCGATGCCGCCGGCGGGCGAACCGTTGTGGCTAGCGCAGGTGCAGACGGAAATGCGATCCTGGCGGACCTCAATCGCGAGTTCGTCCTTCTCGATGGAAAGACATTTCAGGACTTTATCGATCTTGCGCCGCAGAAGCGCGGGCGGTCGTTCGCGGGGCTGCTGGGCCTGAAGCGTTACTCGTCGCTGCGGCAAGGGTTGGCCTCGCTGACAAACACGAGGGCATTCAACAATCGCTTCGGTGTCGCCGGCAAGGAAGCCAAGCAAAATAGTGCGGCCGTATCCGTCCAGCGGGCCCGAGGCAATATCAAGGAGGCCTTCACGGCGCTCGTCGGCGACGAATACGATCCGGCCGAAGCCGAGGCAACGATGCTCGCGAAGGCGCATTCCGCCCTCAGTGGCATCGAACTGCTCAAGCCCCTCTGCGACGGCCGGAGGTTCGAGGAGATCGATCCTTCAAGTTGCGTCGATGCAGCGAAAGCCGCCGAGGGAGGTGAGGCAAGGACAGAACTCGCGAAAATCCTGCGCGACGAGGCGAGGTGGTCAGAGGCCGTGAAAGCCGCGCCAAGCGAACAGCATGCCAAGCGCCTCGTGGACCTGGCCGATTCTCGCGACGTCGCCTTAAGACTTACGCAAGGAGATCTGTTTCGTCAGCTCTACGGTCTCAGCGAAACCATCCTTGAGGATGACAGTTGGGATGACAAGTGCCTCTGCCCGACATGTGATCAATCCGCTCGCGGTTCGATTCTCGATCACGTTCGCGACAAAATCGCGGCGTTTGAGGCCGTGGAGACTGCTTCTGCCAATCTGGCTCGAGAGTGGACCGAACAAGGCTGGAATCAGCTTGACGAGCTGGAACGGTTGGGCCGCCAGGAAGATGAGCCGGCCCAGCTCTCCGATGCAAAGGACGTCGGACTGAAGGGGGCGCTGGACGGGGCGCGCGCACGCGCGCTCGCCGAATGGCTGAAGATGCTCACGAAGCGCGCGCTCGCCAATGTCAAAGAGTTTTCCGACAGGAAACTTACCCTGGAGAAGGGCCTTCCCGACAAGCTCACGGCTGTGGTGGAAAGGGCTGAAGCCGCACGCCGTCTTCAGAGCAATTTGTCGGACCTGCGCGCCGCGCGGAGAGAGCAGTCCGCCATCACTGCAGAGCTTGCGCGAATTGCCCGGGTCAAGAGCTTCCTTGACACAGCCGGCTCCTGCTTCGCAAGCGCCGAATCCGCGGCAAGTGCGCGTCGGCTCGCTGCGATCGAACCCGTCAGCCGAAATATCTTCGCAGCGATCATGTACACCGATGTAGTGCCGGCCCTGAGGAAGCGCGCCGGCAGCGAGGATCTTTCCATCTCGCTTGCTCAGTTCTGGACGCTGCCGGACGTCTCAGCCCAAGCCGTTCTCTCCGAAAGCTATCGCAACGCCTTCGCGATCAGCGTCTATTTGGCGGCCGCTTCGCTCTATGGTGGGGGCGCCAAGTTTCTGATTCTCGATGACGTCACATCGAGCTTTGATTCCGGACACCAGTTCCACCTGATGAACGTGTTCAAGGAACAATTCGCCCGGCCCTGCGTCCCCGATGGCCCACAGGTCATCCTTCTCAGCCACGACACTGTCCTCGAGAAGCTGTTCAACACAAATGCCAACGAGGGCGGCTGGTGGCATCAGTGCATTCAGGGCACGGCACGAACATCGGTGCTGCCACAGTCGGGCGCAATCCATAAGATCCGCGATGCGACTCACGCCTTTCTGGATACCGGCAACACCGATGATGCCGCTCCCCGTATCAGGCAGTACCTCGAGTTCAAGCTCGAGGAGATCATCTCCAAAGTCGGCATTCCGGTGCCTATCGGCATTGCCTTCAACGACGACAAGCACATGGCGAAAAACCTGATAGACGCCATCAGGGCAGCCGTCGATCTCCACGAAGCGGCTGGCCGCCTGGTCCTGGAGCCTGCCCAACTCGCCGGCCTCGGCACCTCGGTGGCAACCATCGTGAGCAATTACCTCTCGCATTGGGCGACGGGGCAGACCCATGCGTTCACGGCCCCGGCCCTGAAAGGGGTCATGCAAGCGATCGAGAATTTCGCGGGTTGCTTTCAGTTCGAGCATCCGGCAGGCTCGAGCCAATACCGTTACTACCGGTCTCTTGGTCAAAGGATGTGAGGCTGGGCAGGGCGGCTTGAGCCGGCCGTAAAATCAACCTGGCGCGACTTCTCATGGCATCGCCGTCGAGGAGAGTTAGAGATAGCGTATCCTCGAAGCCAACACAAACTGCCTTCGACGGGGCTTAGGCTCTGCCCAGGCTCTAAGAATTTAATCGCGCCCTGGGCAGGATTCCAAGTACCCGTCTCGCAAGTCCCATTCGTTGCAACCGATCACTCATGCCTCTCACCCCCGAAGAGCTTTCCCGTCAGAGCCAATTGAAATCTGCGCTTCAGGCCGAGAGGAACGCCCACAAGCTGGAAAATCTCGCGGCCGGACTTGTGGGCCGGCTGCTGGGCATTTCGATTGCGGTGGCCAAGTCAGGTTTTCAACACGGTGGCGACGCGGGTGCGGTCGGCCAGCAGGATCGCCGGTTCCGCCTGGAGTGCAAGAAATATGGCGACGACACCAGCCTGAGCGATCGCGAACTCCTCGGCGAAATCGACCATGCGCTGGCACGCGACGAGGCGCTGGAAGCATGGGTCCTGATTGCCACGCGCAGCGTTCCCGAGCAGCTCGCCCAGGACCTGGTGCAAAAGGGCGAACGGCTCGGCATTCCCGTTGTCGTCATCGGCTGGAAGGAACATGAGCCTGCGCCGCTCGCTGCCTTGTGCGCATTTGGCCCCGATCTCGTGCAAGCCGAGTTCTCGCAAGACGCTGGCAATCATGCACGCAGCTTACAACCTGCCATGGGCGAGGCAATCGCCAACCTGCGGCGCAATCTGCAGGTTTGGTGCCTTGGCTTCGAAAGCCTGCGATCCGAATCGCACCGCAAACTGCAGGGCATCTGGACCTCGCATCGCCTTTCGAATGCCGAACTGGGGCAGGATGCGGCGGGAGGGGCTCAGTCCAAGAGGGTGCGGCGCCAACGGGTTCATGCTGCGCTGGATGCCTGGTGGAGGGGTGCTGCCGTTAACGACGCGCCGGCGGCGATCGTCGGGTGGCACGGTGTCGGGAAGACCTGGGCCGCGCTCGATTGGCTGACTGACCGGATGCGCGAACAGCCGATTATCCTCACCGTTCCCTCTTCCGCGCTCGCCGGTCTGACCGGGATCCCATCAGGCGTTTTTTGGCCGAGCGGCTCTGTGAGCTTACCGGCACACGCGATCCCGAGCATTGGTTGCGTCGGCTTGCCTACCTGCTCAAGCGGCCGAGGGAGGAGGGGCCCGTTCTCACCGTGCTGTTCGATGGCCTCAATCAGGAGCCCTCGGTTCCTCGGCTAACGCTCCTCAAGGCCATCCAGGGCGTGGCCTTCGAGGGGCGGGTGCGTGTGATCATCAGCACGCGCCGATATCATTTTGACGACAAGCTCTCGGGACTTCGCGGGCTTGTTGTCGCGGCAGTCCCCGTCGCCGTCGACGTCTATGATGCCACTTCAGGCGGCGAGCTCGACCAGATGCTCGCTTTCGAGAACCTCACTTGGGCAGATTTGCATCCCGAACTCATCGAACTTGCGTGCACGCCGCGCTTGTTCAGGCTTGTCATCCGCTTTCGCGATCGGCTCGTGGAGGCGGGTCAGGGCACGGTCCATCGGCTGTTGTGGGAATATGGGCGGGACACCTTCGGTGACCGGGCCGGCAAATCCTTCAGCGAAAATGAGTGGCGTGCATGGCTTGCTGAAGTCGCGGGACGCTACCGCGGCGGTATCCAGGAATTCTCGCTCAAGAGCCTTGGCGAAACGGCAAGCCGGCCCGATCTCTCCGAGCGGGAGGTGTATGCCCGGCTGAGCGACATCATTGACGGACGCTTTGCACTGCCCGGACCCTCGGGCGCAATGCAGCTCAGTCCGACGGTCGTAGCTCACGCGCTCGGGGCCGCGCTGCTTGCACAACTCGATGCGATGGATGGTGCGACCTTTGCGGCGGCCGAAGCCGAGGTCACGCAATGGCTCGACCCGATTGCCGGCCTTGATCAGCGCGCGGAAATTCTGCGGGCGGCTGTATCTATCCTTGTCGAACGGGGAGGCCCGTTCACAACGCCTATCGGAGGCGTTCTTGTCACGGCGTGGCTGCAAACCCAGAACGTGACCGATAACCACCGCCGCGAGCTTGCGAGCCTGGCACCGAGCATTCCAGACGCCCTTCTCGACGCCGTGGAACAGTCGGGCGCGCACGCGCACGCATCCGCTCGGATGTGGGCGGTCAATGCGCTTCGCGCCATCCCGCGGATTGAAGGCGCACAATTGACCGCGATCGTTGCGCGGGTCCGTGCCTGGTTTTCGATCGTGTCCCGCGAAGTCGACAACAGGCCGGACGCGAACGCCGACTTCGAGCGGCGTCGTGCGGAGCGTTACCGCGGCCGTGTCGGGATCGATACGTCCGGAGCATTGACGGTGCTGGGCGTTACGCTTCGTCTCGTCGGCCGCGACGATGGCAGGCTGCAGGCCGCGGCGCCTTCGATTCTCGAGGGGTTCCCTCTATCGAAGATCATGCCGTGTTTCGAAGCCATCGCGGTTGCTTCGGCCGTCCGCGGACACGCGGATGGCTGGCAGGGCCTGAAATGGCTTTGCTACTTGAATGAGCTCGATCCCGAACCCACAGCTGTTGCCCTGCGCGGTCTGTCCGGGGATATCCGCTCGCGCACGCCCGAATCCGGCATTCACCCGCAGCTTCCTGCACGGGCCGCGGCGCTCGTGCTCTGGCTCAGCGGACAGGAAGCCGACGAGGAATGCGCCGCTGGCCTCGACCCGGGCATCGACCGGCACTACACCTATGAGAATGACTACTGCCAAACCCGAGCCGGAGTTTCTTTGCCCTTGAACGCCGGCACGCGCACGTTGCGCTTGAGGACAAGGGGCGGCCTCTCCATACCCGTTTGCAGCGCACCGGCGAGCTGTGGCTTGATCCAACCTTTCAGCCGCCACCCGGCTTCGTCGAGGAGTTGCGTTCCGCCGCGGCCGCCTTCGATGTGGCGAAGCTCCACCGGCAGATGGGACACATTCCGGAAGAATTGTTCTTCGAACAACTCCAACCGGCACTCGCACGATGCGCTCCGGACGCTCTCGCCGCCTTGCTACGGCGCAAAATGGACAGCTTCGCGTCCTGTCCGCCCGAGTCACGCTATTGGAGCGCCATTCACGCCACCGAGGCTCTCATCCTGGCAGGAACGGCGGAGGCGCAGGCAGCACAGGTTTTGCGCCTGAGCGCGCACGAAGCGGACGAGAATAATGATGCGATCTCGGCAAGCGAGCTGCTCAAGATCGAACTGCAGTCCCTTGGTGATGCACAACTCAGTTCGATAGGCTTATTGCGGCCGATCTCAAATTCATTCCTGCCGATTTTGCCGAGGTCATGCGAAATGCGTCCTCTGCGGACATTGACGCCCTGATTGCGCGGTACGGCGCGGCGCCTGCCAAGCAGCGGCGTGATCTCGTCGTGCTCTTGTCGGTTCACCCGGGGGGCTTTAGCGACACAGCCTGGTCGTGGCTGATAAGTTTGATCGACCAGCCCGATCATGAGCTGGACGGTGTGCTGTTTCGCATGCTGACACTGGCCGATGCCGCTCGGTTTGGGCACTATCTTGCCGCAAAGGCCTGGGGCTGGAGCCCGTCGGCCGATGTCTGGGTCAACCACTATGGCACCGGCGCACTTATCAGAGCCGAATCGGCTCTGCCCTTTGACCAGTTGGGGCCCCGGCTTGCGCCGTGGCGCCTGCTGGAAGCGGCGCGTGTGCGTGGCGCCGATCCCACTGAGGTGCGGCTTGCCGCCGAGATCTTCGGTCACGTGCTTGCTGCCAACAAAATCGCGGAACCGGACCCGGGCTCGACACTCACGGTCGACCGGACGGAGAAGAGATTCACACCGTTCTTCGTTTCCGTGCAGCTGAGACCAGATCCCCAAGACCGAAATAGCCCTGCAGCGATCCGCGCTGCGCTCGATGCCGATGCGCGCATCAAGGCTCACCAACGTGCGGTAGAGACCGCAACAGCCCGCATCGAGGAAGCAAGGCAATCAGGAGCGAGCCTCTATCTCACCAATGTTGATGCCGTCGATCTGGTTCCTGTGATCCAGCATGCATCCAACATGATCGATCGCTGGCTGGAAGGCTCGCACGACATCAGTACGGATTTCCGTAGACGCGTGCGCCTTGCGGAGACTGCGTTCCTTGCGCTGTGTGAGGCGCTGCTCATTCAAGAGCCCACGCGCGGTGCCGCGCTGTGGCGCGCACTGCACAGGACCGTGACAACACGCTACATTGGTCCGGCCGGTGTAGACGAGTTGCTGCATATCGTGTTTCGCGTTCCCGATTCGGCGCCCGTCGCCGCGCTTCGGGATGAACTTGTTAGCCTACCATTCTGCCACTCGGATCAAGATCTCTTCGATGTCGCCTTGGCGGCGGCGTACAATGGCAAGGCTGCCTGGATCGCCGATCTTGCGGCTGCGGATCGTGCCTCGTCGCTGACTTGGCGGCAGCGACGTGGTGCCCTCCTGGACGGGCTAGGCATCGGTTATGCGCTACCTGTCCCGAACGCCTGGCCCGAAGGCGAGATGCGCACGGATAGTGCCGGTCTGCGCGCTAAGGCCGCGCGGCTGCGCTGGCGTGAAGCCTGCGCCCATCATTGGTGGCAGACCTATATCGCAGCTCAGGATGCGGTAGAGGCTTATGCCTCTTGGGTCCTGTTTCTGCGCTCGGCGGACGCGCGCGCCTGGACCTGGATGCGCGATGATCTGCAAGGACAAGCCAATAGTGACGGCTTCTTTGCCCTTAAATTCGCACATGTGCAGCTCAACCGAGCGGAACTAAAGCGAGCGATGGACAAGACTCTGGAGAGACGTGACAAGACGTTTCTCAATCACGACATCGTGGAAGGCATCGGGCCTTGGGCGAAAGCGGCCAGCCCCATCCAATCAATCCACAAGTGTGATAGCCAATCACCGCCTTTGGCAATCGAGTCTCGCGCGGTTTGGGCGCCTCAGGCTACCCATCATTCCCAATCACACACTGCACAACGGGAATGAAATGATTGCAGCCACCCGCGAATTGCCGGCATCTGGTTACGCGCTTGAAGTCGACGGCCGGCTCAAGACCGAATTTACAACCAGAGACGGCGCCAGGGCAGGTGGCGAAGAACTGAAGAGGCGTTTTCCCATGCTTCGGATCAGGATCTATGACGCGCAGACGCATGCGCGCGAGGAAATCTAGGTTCTCCGACTCAAGCTTTGGGGGAGTTCTTCCGCTCGCGCGCGTGCGGCTCCGCCGCATCGGGCTTTCGTGAACCGAGCCGCGTTGCGTCTCAGCCATCCGGCTTTAATCCCTCGCGCAAAGGGATACGGAGCTCCTCGCCGGGGGCACTCGGAAAAGGGGCTCGCCTGCGGCGATCGCTATCACTGCCCCGTTCCCGGGTGCCCTCTTAACCGGTCTCGTCGCTGCACTCGGACCCGCGTGCCCCTTTGGGTCGCTATGCTCACGCTCTCCGGGTGCCATTTTCCTTGAGGCGATGCGCCCCTGGCGCACGCCTGGTCGGGCCTGCGGCCCTAGGTAGCTCAACGGAATTCCATGAACACCCGATGGAAGGCGGGCTGCGTCGCAGATTTCGCATTCTCTCAGGTAGAGGCGAGAGTCAGAGTGTCGCGCGGGTTTGCCGAGACGGGTTACAGGCTGCGAGAGAGGCTCGCGGCGCCCGTCGCGGAGATCCGCGATGTCCAGACATCATCCTCGGGCGCGCACCGGTGAGGACCGGGCAAACCTTTATGACGAAATCACCTACAAGATCATCGTCGAACTGGAGGCTGGCCGAGTGCCGTGGGTGCAGCCTTGGGGCACCGCGGCGGCGAAGGGGCCACTGGCCTTGCCGAAGAGCGCCGCGTCCGGCCGCCAATACAGCGGCATAAACATCTTAATTTTATGGGGTGCCGCGACCGAACACGGTTTTACTGGGCAGAGCTGGCTTACCTTCCGCCAAGCGCTGTCGCTCGGTGGCTATGTCCGCAAGGGCGAGCGCGGCACGACAGTCGTCTATGCCGACCGCTTTGTGCCGGTCGACGAAAAGCGCCGCGCACACGAGACCGGCAAAGAGGCACAAGCTGTACCATTTTTGAAGCGCTTCACCGTTTTCAATCTCGATCAATGCGACGGGCTGGCTTCGGACATCGTAACCGCTGCGCCACCACCGCCGCCCAGCATGATCGAGCCGACGGTCGATGCTCTGATCAAGGCGACCGGCATCGACTTCCGGATCAGCGGCAACCGCGCCTTCTATGCGCCGGCGGAAGATTATGTGCAGGTGCCCCCACCGCAAGCCTATTTCGAACCGATCAATTGGCATCGAACGGCCCTGCACGAGCTGGCACATAATGCCGTGATCCAGATTATGCCGCATGGCCTCTGTTGGAGGCTGGATATCCCGGTGTTGGCCATGCGGCTGTTCGGCATAATCAGAGCCCTTCAAGGAACGCGAGCAGTTTGTCGTCCGGCCGGAACCGACCCGGCGGCGCGGATGGTGCGGCGACGAGAGCGAGCGCCTTTTCCTTCATCCGCATATCGGCGTGGATGTAGATCTGGGTGGTCTCGACGTTCTCGTGACCAAGCCAGAGCGCGATCACCGCAGGATCGACGCCATGATGGAGCAGGTCCATCGCCGTGCTGTGGCGCAGCGTATGCGGTGTGACCCGCTTGGTGCCGATGCTCGGGCACGCGCGCGACGCCGTGAGGCAGTGCTTGCGGACCAGATGCTCAAGAGCGTCACGGCTCAGCCGTTCGCCCCGGATCGACGGGAACAGCGGCTTGCTCTGGTCTTTGTCGTTGCCGATCCACGTCGCCAGCAGCTTGGCTGTCTCGCGGCGAAGTGGGGTGGCGCGCTCCTTGCGGCCCTTGCCCATGCAACGGATGTGAGCGCCGGTTCCAAGCGCGACATCGCCCCGGGTAAGGCCGACCAGTTCGGAAGCTCGCAGGCCTGTCTGGATTGCGAGCAACAGCAGAGCATGATCGCGCCGGCCCGCCCATGTGGTGCGATCCGGAGCCGCCAGCAACGCCGCCATCTCTTCGGCATCGAGGAACGTAACTGCACGCTTCACATAGCGCTTGTTGGGCATGGCCAGGATACGCTGGCAGTGTAGTAGCCAGGTCGGATCGGTCATCGCGACGAAGCGGAAGAACGATCGGATCGCCGCGAGCCGGGTGTTGCGGCTGCGGGCGCTATTGCCCCGCGTGGTCTCGGTATGGGCGAGGAAGTCCGCGACCAGATCGGCGTCGATATCTTCGACCGTCAGGTTGACTGGCGGCTTGTTGCGGCGAGTGCTCGCGTACCTGAGCAGTAGCCGGAACGTATCGCGATAGCCAGCGACCGTATGTCGGCTCGCCTCCAGTTGCGTGCAAAGCCGCTCGGTGAAGAAGCGCTGGATCAGCGCAGGTAAGGCGATGGTGCTCATTGTGCCATCTCCCCGCCGCTCGCGGTGGCGCGGCCCATCGCTAGATCGAGCAGCTCCGGGACCGCCTCCAGATACCAATATGTTCCAGAAGGGTTGCTATGACCCAGATAGGTCGTCAGCCGGATCATCTCGCGCGCCGGGTCCTTGCCAGTCCGGTACCAGTTGATCATCGTACGCACGGCGAAGGTGTGGCGCAGGTCGTGGATGCGCGGTCCCCGGCCGTGCCGCTGGTACTGCTGCTCGGATCGCAATCCGATCTGCTGGCATGCTTGCGCAAAGTTGTAGCGGGCCCCACAGTCGGTGAGCCGAGTCGCCTTGTCAGTTATGAACATCGGCTTCGCCGGATGACCGATCAACCGGTCGCGTTTGACGCGATAGTCTAGCAGTCGCTCGACGGCGCTGGGGTCGAGCGGCAGCAGTCGCTCCTTACCGTTCTTACCTTGTCGGACGCGTAACGCACCATTATCGGCATCGAGGTCGTCTCCATCGAGCGCGAGCGCCTCGCTGACGCGCAGGCCCGTGATCGCGATGAGTGCGAACAGCGTCGAGCAGGTCAGCCCGCGCAATCCGCAAATCGACGGAAGTGCTATTGCGGCCGCGATGATCGAAGCGACTTCCGCGTCGCTGTAGATATACGGTCGGGAGCGCATCACGGTATTCGGCAACAATCCCCGGGGCGGGGCTTCATGCGCCAGATCGAAGCTACTTAGCCACTGCGCGAAGAGGCGCACGACGGTAAGCCGCGCCGCTCGCGTCCTGCCGTTGGCCTCGTCGAGCGTAGCATGCCAGCGCAGGAACAGCGCCGTGTCGATATGCGTCGCATGCTCGCGGTCGGCAAACCGCGTGAAGCGGCGGAGGATGCGCTCGCTGGTGCTCAGGTCGTAGCCGAGGCTGCGCCGCACGGCCAGATAGCGATCGAGTTGGGAGGTGAGGCTCATTGCGCGCCTCCCACTACGGGCCAGGGCATTGCTATCGATCGCATCCCATCTATGTCGAGACGGGCATATATCATGGTCGATGTGCGTGAGCGATGCCGCAGCAGGTCGCCCACCTCGTCGAGCGATGCACCCGAGTTCACCAACTGGACCGCAAGGCTATGACGCAGCAGGTGCGATCCCACATAGGGCGTCACCGGTTTCTGGCCGGTCGCCTTCAGGGCATCCTTTAGGACGGCGTTGACGATTTGGCTGTCATTGAACGGACGGTGTGGCGCGCGATGGGTAACGAACATCATGCGGCAGGACGTGGGGCCGCGCTCCTCGCGCAGATAGCGGCTCAGCGCATCGCCAACCTCCGAGCTGATCGGCACGCGATCGTGGAGTTTGCCCTTGCCACGAACCAAGAGTTCGCCCGCGCGCCAGTCGACGTCGTCCAACCGGATCGCGATGACCTCGGCAGCACGCAAGCCAAGCCGGGCCATGATGAGCAGCATCGCATAGTCCCGAGCCCCGTGCCGCGGGTTGTGGCGCACGCAGGCGAGCACCGCCTCAACGCCCTCGGGCACCAGATGGCGCGGCAGTCGTGCTCCCCAGCGTTTCGCCGTTCTAGGCAGACTCAGAGCTAGATTGGTCGCTGTCGCGCCACTGCCGAACAGATATTGCAGGAAGATACGAACATGCGTCGCTACCGTCTTGTCGCGCCGCGCACTTGCCATTACGTGCTCAAGGAAGCTGATCACGTCGGCGGGCCGCAACCGCCCCGGATCAACCATCGCATCGCCAAAGCGATGATCGAGGAACCGGTTGGCGAACCGCAGCGTGTGATAGATCGTCCGCGGGCTAAGGCCGCGATGCTTGACCAAATAGGTCTCGAAGTCCGCCAGTAGGGCCGCACGCGCTTGCTGCGCCTCGCTCAACGGCACTGGATGCGTCACGCCGATATCGAGGAGATGCTGCGCGAACCGGCGGACCAACCTATACGGCCATATCGTGCCGGTTTTCTTACGCGGCACCTTGCGTCCCAGATGCTCGGCCATATCGAGCGTCAACGCTGAAGGACCGATGCCCTGGACATCCATCGCGTGACCCACCTTTCGTAGGATCGATAGGTAGCTCTTGACCGTGCCGGCGCTGTAATTCTCCGCCGCAAAACTCGCTGCGAACGAGCCAAGATGCGGCTCGATGCAGGTCTGCAAATATTGAGACATGATCTTCGTGCTCCTTGTTGTTGGAGCGACGAAGATTATGCCGAATGGGATTGGCGGGATCATGCCGCCAACCGGGCCCAGCCGAGCAGATGCGGCATAATCTGGATCGCGGCATTATGCACGTTATGCCGATATCGGCATAAGTCGCATGCCAGCGGCCATCCGTCACGCCTCAACCGCGACTTGTCGGGCAGCTTTGGTACCAAGAAGTATGCCTTTGAGGAGTTGGTTGCTTTATCTTGACAGTCTGCACCGACTCTCAGTGTCTTGCTGACGTCGATGCAACAGGACTGACGGGGGCGATAGGTCGT
>NZ_JBVVPQ010000093.1:0-23789 GCF_055811695.1 Bradyrhizobium sp. MI1.3
AAGACTGGTGGCCAACACTTGGGCGCCACAACTTGATCCTGTGGTAATGGGTCCTGGCTTTCGCCAGGACGACGCCGGGAGTGCGGAACGCTTGTGCCGCTCCCTACTGTTTCAACGTCTCCAGAAACCGCACCGGCTCACCTTGCGAGGCCGTCACGAGCTCGCCCTGCCACATCACGCGGCGGCCGCGGATGAAGGTGCCGACGGGCCAGCCGGTGACGCGCAACCCGTCATAGGGGGTCCAGCCGGCCTTGGAGGCCACCCATTTGTTGGTGATGGTCTCGCTGCGCTTGAGATCGACGACGGTGAAGTCGGCGTCGTAGCCGGCGGCGATGCGGCCCTTGCAGGCCATATTGTAGAGGCGCGCGGGGCCGGCGCTGGTGAGATCGACGAAACGCGCCAGCGACAACCGACCCGCATTGACATGATCGAGCATGAGCGGCACCAGCGTCTGCACGCCGGTCATGCCGGAGGGCGAGGCCGGATAGATCTTCTGCTTCTCTTCGAGCGTATGCGGGGCATGATCGGAGCCGAGCACGTCGATGATGCCCTGCTCGATGCCGCGCCAGATCCCGGCGCGATGATCGGCGCCGCGCACCGGCGGATTCATCTGCGCCAGCGTGCCGAGCCGCTCGTAGCATTCGGGCGCCACCAGCGTGAGATGATGCGGCGTCGCCTCGCAGGAGGCGACGTCCTTGTGGTCGCGCAAAAATTCGATCTCTTCCTTGGTCGAGATATGCAGCACGTGGATGCGCTTGCCCGTCTCGTGCGCGAGCTTCACCAGGCGCTGCGTCGCCATCAGCGCCGCGGTCTCGTCGCGCCACACCGGGTGCGAGCGCGTGTCGCCCTCGATACGCAGCGACTTGCGGTCGTTGAGGCGGTACTCGTCCTCGGCGTGGAACGCCGCGCGGCGGCGGATCACCTGGAAGATGCGGCGCAGGCTTTCGTCATCCTCCACCAAGAGCGCGCCGGTCGAGGAGCCGATGAACACCTTGACCCCGGCGCAGCCCGGCGCGCGCTCCAGCACCGGCAGGTCCTGCACGTTCTCGCGCGTGCCGCCGATGAAGAAGGCGAAATCGCAATGCATGCGGTGATGGGCGCGCTTCACCTTGTCGGTGAAGGCGGCTTCCGTCACCGTGAGCGGTGACGTATTCGGCATCTCGAACACGGCGGTGACGCCGCCCATCACGGCGCTGCGCGAACCGGTCTCGAGGTCTTCCTTCTGCTCCAGCCCGGGCTCGCGGAAGTGCACCTGCGTGTCCATCACGCCGGGCAGGATGTGCAGGCCCTTGCAGTCGATCACCTCCGCGGCGGAAGCCTGCGACAGGGTGCCGATCTCGGCAATGCGGCCGTTGACGACGCCGATATCGCGGGCTCCCTCGCCGTCCTGGTTGACGACAGTGCCGCCCTTGAGGATCACGTCGAAACGCTGGGTCATGGCTGAAGGCCTCTCTCGTCCCCAAGCGCAGGGCTTGAGGTCTTGTCGTTTTTGCCTTGCGGGCTTACGTTCCGGAGCAACATGTCGCAAGAGATTTTCGTATGAAATCAGCGTTTCTTCCGGACCGGGGCGTGATCAAGGTCGCGGGCGAGGATGCGCGCAACTTCCTCAATGGCCTCGTCACGACCGATGTCGACAAGCTGAAGCCGGGCCTCGGCCGATTCGGCGCGCTGCTGACGCCGCAGGGCAAGATCATCGTAGATTTCCTGATCACGGAAGCGCCTGCCGGCCATGGCGGCGGGTTCCTGATCGATTGCCCGAAGCCGCTTGCCGACGGCCTCGCCACCAAGCTGAAATTCTACAAGCTGCGCGCCAAGGTCACGGTGGAAAACCTGTCCGACGATCTCGGCGTGCTCGCGGCCTGGGACGGCAAGCCTGCGGCCCAGCCCGACCTCGCCTTCGCCGATCCGCGCAATGAAGACCTCGGCACCCGCATCCTGATCCCCGAAGATCTCAAACATAAGCTGTCCGATCTGATCGGCGCCGAGCTCGTCGACGCCGCCGCCTACGAGGCCCACCGCATCGCGCTCGGCGTGCCGCGCGGCGGGCTCGATTTCACGTACAGCGATGCGTTCCCGCACGAGACCAACATGGACCGTTTGGCCGGTGTCGATTTCGACAAGGGCTGCTATGTCGGCCAGGAGGTCGTCTCGCGCATGCAGCATCGCGGCACCGCCCGCACCCGCAGCGTCAAGGTACTGCTCGAGGACTCCTCGCCTGAGCCCGGCGTCAGCATTCTCGCCGGCGACAAGCCGGTCGGCACGATGGGCTCGTCGGCGCAGGGCAAGGGTATCGCGCTGGTGCGCATCGACCGCGTCGCCGATGCGCTCGACGCAGGAGAGGCGCTGACTGCCGGTGGCCTCGCTGTGAGGCTAGCGGAACCTGAAATCGTCCGCATTCCGACGAAGCAACCCATCGCATGAGCCGTGCTCCACGCTTGCATCCCGACGGAAAGACGCGTTGCCCCTGGCCCGGCGAGGATCCGCTCTACGTCGCCTATCACGACACCGAATGGGGCGTGCCGGAATATGACGACCGCGCGCTCTATGAGAAGCTGATCCTCGACGGTTTCCAGGCCGGCCTGTCCTGGATCACGATCCTGCGCAAGCGCGACAATTTCCGCAAAGCCTTCGACGATTTCCAGCCGGAAAAGATCGCACGCTACAACGAGAAGAAAGTTCACGCGCTGATGAACGATGCCGGCATCGTGCGTAACAAGGCCAAGATCGACGGCACAATATCAAGCGCGAAATCCTATCTCGACATCATGGAGAAGGGCCCCGGCTTCTCGAAATTCCTGTGGGACTTCATGGACGGAAGGCCCAAGGTCAATCATTTCAAGACCACCGCGAGCGTACCGGCCTCGACGCCGCTCTCCACGCAAATCTCCAAGGAGCTGTCCTCGCGCGGCTTCAAATTCGTCGGCCCGACCATCGTCTATGCCTTCATGGAGGCGACCGGCATGGTCAACGATCATCTCGTCGACTGCCATTGTCACGCGAGCTGCGGCAAGACGCAGCGCAAGCCGCGCCTCAAGTCCAAATGACGGCCAGGAAGTCGTCACCCGATGTGGCGTCTCGTGCCTGGCAGCGCATGCTGTCGGGCCGGCGGCTCGATTTGCTCGATCCCTCCCCGCTCGATATCGAGATCGCCGACGTCGCGCATGGGCTGGCGCGTGTCGCCCGCTGGAACGGCCAGACCATCGGCGCACACATCTTCTCGGTCGCGCAGCATACGCTGCTGGTCGAAACCGTGATTCGGCACGAGAACCCGCGCGTGGATCTGCGCGTGCGGCTTGCCGCGCTGCTGCACGATGCGCCCGAATACGTGATCGGCGATATGATATCGCCGTTCAAGGCCGTGCTCGACGGTCATTACAAGGCAGTCGAAAAACGCCTACTCGGCGCCATCCACATCCGCTTTGGCCTGCCGCCGGTGCTGCCGGAGGAGATCACGTTGGCGATCAAGGCCGCCGATCGCGGCGCGGCCTATCTGGAGGCGACGACGCTCGCCGGCTTCAGCGAAAGCGAGTCCAGGCGCCTGTTCGGCCGCGATCCGGGCCTGCCCGACAGCGTCCGGCGCGACTATCTCACCCCCTGGACGGCTGCCCGGGCCGAGAAGCAGTTTCTGGAGCGGTTTGGCGCCGTGTTTGCGTGAACCCTATCCCTTCGTAGGGTGGGCAAAGCGAAGCGTGCCCACCAAACTGGTGGAGATGCGCAGTTGCGAAATGGTGGGCACGGTGCGATGCGCCTTTGCCCACCCTACGGGCGCTCGCTATACTCGCCGCCAAAAAGGTCCGCCATGATCCACGTCTGTTCCCTCGCCGCCCTTCCCGAAACCGTCCGCCTCACCAAGGCCAGCCACGTGCTGACCGTGATGGCCAATGTCGAGCAGGTGGCGCGGCCGGTGTCGGTGCTGCCGGCCAACCATCTCAAGGTATCGATGGACGACATCACCGAGGAGATGGACGGCTTCGTCGCGCCATCGGAAACGCATATCGAGCAGGTGCTGAACTTCGTGCGCAGCTGGGACCGCGACGCGCCGCTGGTGGTGCATTGCTATGCCGGCATCAGCCGCTCCACCGCGAGCGCCTTCGCCGCCGTGTGCGCACTCAATCCGGATCGCGACGAGACCGAGATCGCAAAGAAGATTAGAGCGGCTTCCCCGATCGCCTCGCCGAACCGCCGCATCGTCAGCCTTGCCGACCGTGCGCTGGGACGCAACGGCCGCATGCTGCGCGCACTCGACGAGATGGGCCCGGGCGCGATGATGGTCGAGGGCCGCCCGTTCGTGATCGAGCTCGAATGACAGTTGCGCACCACAGCAGAGGTGTGCTCCCTCTCCCGCTTGCGGGAGAGGGGTGGGGAGAGGGTATCTCCGCATCGGGACAGTCCCCTAGAGGAGAAAGCCCTCACCCGGCGCTTCGCGCCGACCTCTCCCGCAAGCGGGAGAGGTTACAGCGAGCCCGCGGCGAGACCGGCTCAAACAATTGGCATACCTATCTCATCACTCACGCGATCGCCATCGCATGAGCGAAAAGCTGCTGACGCCGATCGAGATCGGCCTGACTGCCGCGATCGTCGCGATCGAGAATCATGAGCCGCTGATCCTCACCGCGCGCGACAGTGACGGACTGGCCGGCCTGCCGTTCGGCCCGTTCGATGCGCCGAGCCACCGCACTTTCGAGATCGGCCTGCGGGCCTGGGTCGAGGAACAGACGGGCCTGCGGCTCGGCTATGTCGAACAGCTCTACACGTTCGGCGATCGCGGCCGGCATGCCGAAGCCGGCGACATCGGCGCGCACATGGTGTCGATCGGCTATCTCGCACTGACGCGCGCCATCGGCGGCGAACTCGCAGCCACGAGTGCGAGCTTCGCGCCGTGGTATCGCTTCCTGCCGTGGGAAGACTGGCGCGAGGGGCCGCCCGCGATCATCGCGGACGACATCATCCCGGCATTGACCGAGTGGGCCGAAGAGGAGACGCCGGAGACGACGCGCGCACTGCCGCGCAAGGATCGCGTGCGGTTCTATTTCGGTCTCGACGGCGCGTCCTGGGACGAGGAGCGCGTGCTCGACCGCTACGAGCTCCTGTACGAGGCCGGGCTGGTCGAGGAAGCACGGCGCGACGGTCGCCCTGCGGCATTAGCGCGCAAGGCACTGCCCGCGCTCGGCACATCCATGCGCTTCGACCACCGCCGGATTCTTGCGACAGCGATCGCGCGACTGCGTGCAAAACTGAAGTATCGTCCTGTGGTCTTTGAACTTTTGCCCGCCGAGTTCACACTCACCGAATTGCAGTATACGGTGGAGGCGATCTCCGGCCGACACCTGCACAAACAAAATTTCCGCCGCCTGGTCGAAATGGAAGCCCTGGTCGAACCGACCGGGGTGATGTCGACACAGACGGGCGGACGTCCGGCGGCGCTCTACCGCTTCCGTCGCGACGTGCTCCAGGAGCGGCCCGCGCCGGGCTTGCGCGTACGCTCCCGGCGCTAACCCGAGATATGCGCGATCGGCCCCTGCCCGCCGATTGCCTGGAGGCTTTATGTCTGACGGCCCGTTCGACGTCTTCGCGCTGATCATTGCGGTCATCGCTTTCATCATCGCGATCAAGGCCTCCAGCCAGGCGGCTGAGCTGCGACGACGGCTGAGCTCGCTCGAAGCGACGTTCCACGCGCAACGGCCCGTGCAGCCGCCGCGGATCCCGGCAGATGTGTGGGCTGAAGCGTCCGCGACGACTTCTGCAGCGCCGCCGCCGCTTGTGCCCCAAGCCGAACCGGGAGCCGAGGCGCCGCCCCCGCCCGTCACGGAGGATGTTTCACCGCCTCCGCTCGAAGCGAGCACCGAGGCCGACGCGCCGCCGCCGCGGCCCGCACCCGCGCCCGCGCCCGGCTTCGAGGAACGGCTCGGCACGCGCTGGGTGGTGTGGATCGGCGGCCTTGCGCTCGCGCTCGGCGGCTTCTTCATGGTGCGCTATTCGATCGAGGCCGGCCTCGTCGGCCCCGGTGTGCGCGTGTTCCTTGGCGGCGTGTTCGCGCTGGCGCTGCTTGGCGCCGGCGAATGGTCACGCCGCAAGGAGAGCATCTCCAACATCGCCGCGCTGCCGATCGCCAACATTCCCGCGATCCTCACCGCGGCCGGCACGGCGGTGGCATTTGCGACCATCTACGCGGCTTACGCGCTCTATGGATTCCTCGTCCCCGCGACCGCCTTCGTGCTGCTCGGCCTCGTCGCGCTCGGCACGCTGGCTGCAGCGCTTTTGCACGGGCCCGCGCTCGCGGGCCTCGGCGTAGTCGGCGCGTTCGTGACGCCGATCCTCGTCTCGAGCGACAAGCCGAACTATTGGGCACTCTACATCTATCTCGCCATCGTCACCGCCGCGAGCTTCGGCCTCGCCCGTATCCGGTTGTGGCGCTGGCTTGCGGTCACCACGATCGCCTTCGCCGTGCTCTGGATCTTTCCGGGGCTCGATACCAGCGACTTGCAGGTCGCGCCGCACGCTTTGCATGTGATCGCAGGCTTCGTTCTTGCCGCTCTTCTCGTCGTCTGCGGCTTCATGTTCGGCCCGACGATCGAGGACGGTGAAATCGAGCCGGTCTCGTCGGGCTCGCTCGGTGCCTATCTGTTCGGCGCGATGCTGATCGTGCTGTCGAGCGCGCATGCGGACCTGGCGCTGATCGCCTTCACGCTGCTCGTCGGCGCGACGCTGCTTGTCGCCTGGCGCGCGCCGGCGGCCACCGGCGCGCTCGGCGCGGCCGCCGCGACCGTCTTCATCGTGTTCGCCGAATGGGCGGTGCGCGCCAATCCCGACATGCTGGTGCTGCCGGGCGGCCCCATCGCCGGCATCGCACCGACGGCGATCGACAGCGCGGTGACGCTGCATCTGGTGATGGCGGCGATCTTCGCCGCCGGCTTCGGCATCGCGGGATTCCTCGCGCAGGGCCGTTCGAACTCGGCGATCATTCCGGTGGTGTGGTCGGTCGCGGGTGTCGCGACGCCGATCGCGATCCTGGTCGCGCTCTACGCACGCATCGCGCACCTCGACCGCTCGATCCCGTTCGCCATTCTCGCGGTGCTGCTCGCCGCCGCCTTCGGCGCTGCCACCGAAGCGCTTGCGCGCCGCGAGACCCGGCCGGGCGCCATGATCTCCACGGCCTTGTTCGCGACCGGCACGCTCGGTGCGCTGGCGCTGGCGCTGACATTTGCATTGGAGAAGGGCTGGCTCACGATCGCACTCGCGCTGATGTCGCTCGGCACCGCCTGGATCTCGATGCAGCGGCCGATCCCGTTCCTGCGCTGGCTGGCCGCGATCTTCGCAGGCCTGGTCACCGCTCGGATCGGCTATGATCCACGCATCGTCGGCGACGCCGTCGGAACCACGCCGATCTTCAACTGGCTGTTGTGGGGCTACGGCGTGCCGGCGGCATCGTTCTGGGCGGCGAGCCTGTTCCTGCGCCGCCGCGGCGACGACGCCCCGTTGCGCATGATCGAGAGCGCCGCGATCCTGTTCACCGCGCTGCTCGCCTTCATGGAGATCCGGCACTTTGCGACCGGCGGCGACGTGACGTCGGCACCGTCGCTGCTCGAATGCGCGCTGCAGGTCAGCGTCATGCTCGCCATGGCGATCGGGCTGGAGCGTCTGCGGCAGCGCAGCCGCAGCATCGTGCACAATGTCGGCGCGGTCGTGCTCACGGCGATCGCCGGGCTCGTGGGCGTGTTCGGCCTCTTGATCCTGGAGAACCCGCTGCTGTGGCGCACCGACGTCGGCGGCGCCGTGTTCAACCTGCTGCTGCTCGGCTACGCGCTGCCAGCGGTGCTGATGCTGCTGCTGTCCTATGCCGTGGCCGGCGAACGCGGCAAGGCCTACGCCAACACGATTGCGGGCGGCGCGCTGCTGTTCGCGCTGACCTATGTCACGCTGGAGATCCGCCGCTTCTATCACGGCCCGATCCTCTCCTCCGGGGAGACGACGGGCGCCGAGCAATATACCTATTCGATCGGCTGGCTCGGCTTCGGCGTGGTGCTGCTCGGCGTCGGCATTCTCGTCAATTCGGAGCGGGCGCGGCTGGCGTCGGCCGTCGTGATCGCGTTGACGATCCTGAAGGCCTTCGTCATCGACATGTCGACGCTGACGGGCGTCTACCGCGCGCTGTCCTTCATGTGCCTCGGCATCGTGCTGGTCGCGATCGGCTGGCTCTACCAGCGCATCCTGTTCCGGCGGCAGGTCGCACCGCCGCCGGCTCCGCAGACGAGCATTTGAGGATCAGGCCGCGCGAACCGATTCCAGGAATTGCGCGACCTCGACCTTGAGACGGGTGCTGTCGGTCGCGAGCGATTTTGCCGCCGACAGCACCTCGTTCGAGGCCTCGCCGGTCTCGAACGCACCCCGCTGCACATCGGTGATGTTCGACGAGACCTCCTGCGTGCCGACCGAGGCCTGCTGGACGTTACGCGAGATTTCCTGCGTGGCCGCGCCCTGTTCTTCGACTGCGGCAGCGATGGCCGCAGCCACTTCGGACAGCCGCTCGATGGTGCCGCCGATCTCCTGGATGGCACTGACCGATTCCTGCGTCGCCGCCTGGATACCTGAGACCTGCGCCCCGATCTCACCGGTGGCTTTCGCAGTCTGCTCCGCCAGCGCCTTGACCTCGGAGGCGACGACCGCGAATCCGCGGCCCGCTTCACCGGCACGCGCGGCCTCGATGGTCGCGTTCAGCGCCAACAGATTGGTCTGGCCCGCGATGGTATTGATGAGTTCGACGACGTCGCCGATGCGGGACGCCGCCTGCGACAGCGCGTTGACGCGGTCGTTGGTCCGCGCCGCCTGCTCGACGGCCTCCGCCGCCATCCGCGCCGAATCCTGCACGCGGCGGCTGATCTCGGTGATGGAGGACGACAGCTCCTCCGAAGCGGATGCCACCGCCTGGACGTTGGTCGAGGCTTCCTCGGAGGCGGCTGCGACGACGGTCGCGAGTTCCTGTCCGCGCTGCGCGGTGTTGGTCAGCGTCGAGGCGGAGGCCTCGAGCTCGGTGGAAGCCGAGGACACGGTCCCGACGACTTCGCCGATCATGGCTTCGAACTTGCGGGTGATGGCGTCGACACGGCGGCCGCGTTCGATCTTGGCTTCGGCGTCGCGCGCAGCGGCCTCGTCGGCAGCCTTCTTGGCGATCAGCGCCTCCTTGAAGATCTGCAGCGCATCCGCCATCGAGCCGATCTCGGTCCGCTCGCCGCGATGCGGCACCTCGGCCGAAAGGTCGCCCTCGCCGAGCGACTGCATCGGGCGGATGATCGAGGCAATGCCACGGGAAACGTCGCGCACGAGATAATAGGCGGCGCCGATCGCGATCACGACCGAGAGCACGATGATGCCGACCAGCACGCGGAAGATCATGGCATAGCTGTCGGCGGCCTGCTTGGTCTCCAGCTCGGCGCCGCGATTGTTCATCTCGATGCCCTTCTGAAGCAGCGGGTCGGCGGCCTGGGCCATCTTCGCGACCTTGGTCTGCAACAGCTCGTTAGCGTCGGCCGGGAAACGGCTGACGCCCTTGCGCGACAACGCCATCACGTCCTGCACGCCGTTCAGATACTCGGCCCACGCCGTGCTCCATTGCCCATAGAGCGAGCGCTCCTCGGCGGAGGTGATCAGCGGCTCGTAGACCTTGCGGGTCTGGTCGATGCGCGCGCGCAGCGAGGCCAAGCGCTTCTCGGCGGCGTCCTTGCCCTCGACGCTGTCCTGCATCAGATGCAGACGGAGCGCCACGCGCAGCTCGTTGATGTCGGCGCGAAGCGAGCCAAGCGCGCGCACGCTGGGCAGCCAGCTCTCCGCAATCTCGACCGTATGGGAATTGATGTTCTGCATGGTGCCGATCGCCGTCACGCCGACACCGGCGAGCGAAAGAACGAGGACCGACAGCACGGCCAGAAGCTTGAAGACGATCGACAATTTCGACATCACGACAAATCCCGATGTTACCTGACAACGCGCAAATCATTTGCGCCGTGATCGCCACGACGGTGGCGAGACGGATGTCAGTTCAACAATGCTGGCTGGTTCTTATCCCGTGAGATTGCACACATAGTCGCAAGCAGGCGTTAACAGGGACCTACGTAAAATTACGGGACACTTCCGACAGTCGCTATTTCTCATGCAACCATTTGTTGCAGCTCGCAGCCACCTCATGCTGCCACGCGCAGCGTGTCCGCTTGCGCCGCAACATGCGACCAACGCGGCAGCGGCTGTCACGCCACCCGTACCGATTCCAGGAAGCGCGCGACCTCGCTCTTCAGCCGGTTGCTCTCCTGCGAAAGGGATTGCGCAGCCGAATGCACCTGCGCCGAGGCAGCCCCGGTTTCGCCTGCGCCGCGCTGGACGTGGCCGATATTCGCTGAGACTTCGGAGGTGCCATTCGCGGCGTGCTGGATGTTGCGGGAGATCTCCTGCGTGGCGGCGCCCTGCTCCTCGACCGCGGCCGCGATGGTCGACGAGATCTCCGACATCCGCGCGATGGTGTCGCCGATCTCCTTGATCGCCCCGGCTGAGTCTTGCGTTGCGGTCTGGATCGCACCGATGTGCTGGCTGATCTCGCCGGTCGCTTTCGCAGTCTGCTCGGCGAGCGCCTTGACTTCAGTCGCGACCACGGCAAAACCCTTGCCGGCCTCGCCCGCTCGCGCCGCTTCGATCGTCGCGTTGAGCGCCAGCAGATTGGTCTGGCTGGCGATGGTGTTGATCAGCTCGACCACGTCGCCAATGCGGGAAGCGGCCTTGGTCAGCTCGGCGACGCGCGCATTGGTGCGCTGGGCCTGCTCGACGGCGACATCGGCGACACGCGCCGATTCCTGCACCTGACGGCTGATCTCGGAGATCGAGGAGGTCATTTCCTCGCTCGCTGAAGACACCGACTGCACGTTCGCGGAGGCCTCTTCGGAGGCGGCCGCCACGACGGTGGCAAGCCCGTTGCCGCGCTCGGCGGCCTGCGTCAGCGTGTTCGAAGACGCCTCGAGCTCGGTTGCAGCCGATGAAACAGTATCGATGATCTCGCCGACCGCGCCTTCGAAATTATCGGCGAGCCGGTGCATGTCGGCCTTACGCTGCTGGCGCCCGCGCGCCTCGGCATCGATCTGCTCGACGCGCAGCCGCTCGGCCTCCACCATGTTGGTCCTGAACACCTCGACGGCACCGGCCATCTCGCCGATCTCGTCCCTGCGCCCGATGCCGGGAACGGAAATCGAAAGCTCGCCGCGCGCAAGCCGCGTCATCGCACCGACCATGCCGGCAAGCGACTTCGAGATCGAACGCCCCAGAAGGAAGCCGACTGCGGCGAGCACTACGACGGTGACGCCGAAGGCGACCATCATCCATATGCGCACGGCATCGCGGGTCGCGGCTTCCCCAAATTCGGCCTGCTTGTACAGGCCTTCAACTGTATTGCGTACCTCGACCATACCCGGCTCGAGCTCGCGGAAGGTCTTCATCATGCTGGCGTCAAGGGCGGCGCTCTGCCGTGCAGTGTCGGCCCACGCCGCGAACTCGGACTGGTATTTCTGCAGCTTGGCCGTGATGTCGTTCATCACCGCCGTAGGGACCGCGACAACCTCTATCGCCTTGGAGAATTCAACTGCGGCCTTCTTCATCTCGGCGATGTATTTTGGGTCGCGCCGCAGCATGAAATCCTTCTCATGCCGGCGCATCATCAGCATCCAGCTCGTGGACCTGGGATCGTCGATCTCCTTGAGCTTGGCCTCAATGTCGTGCACGGCGGCGCGGAGCGAGCCGGAGAGGCCCAGCGTCTCGTTCAGGCCGAGCCGGGTCTCCGCGGCCACCAATGCGCCGAAGTCCGACGCGTATCGCTTGAAGCCGTCATGCGCCTGCTTCATCCGGTCGGACAGCGCGCCCATGCCGCCGGCCGCAACCAGCCGCTCGATCTCCTCGAAGTCGCGGTTGATCGGGCCGATCAATTCGGCATGGGCCTTGGCGTAGCTTTCGTTGCGGCGCTGCTGGAAGTTCTTCTCGTCCCGGCGAGCCTCCAGCATCTCGATCGAGAGCTGCTTGTCGATGTCGGCGATCGCACGAGCCCGGTTGGCAATCTCGCGAGAGGCGTCCTGGGAGAGACTGCCGATCTCGTAGATCGCGCCGAAGGCGACGAGGCCCAACAATCCGAACAGTCCGATCGCCATGACCTTGTGGGCGAGGCGAATGGAAGGGCCGCTCATGAGTGTGCTCCAATACGTCGATACGCAATACGTGAGGGCGACTCAGCGCCCGGAATATTGCGGGGATCATGACTGCATCGGTTTTCCGGAAAGTTAACCCTGCGCGGTCTTCGTCGCGGCGCCGCAATATGCACGCGCGCAAACGCCGCGCTTCTACGCGCGGCGGTTGCAGTTCTCTCAGAGATATGCGCCCGTCAGGCCGCGCGCACGGTGTCGAGGAATTTTCCGACCTCGAGCTTGAGGCGGTTGCTGTCGCCCGACAGCGACTGCGCGGCTGCCAGCACCTGCGACGATGCCGAGCCGGTTTCGCCCGCGCCGCGCTGCACGTCGGTGATGTTGGACGAGACCCGATGGGTGCCTTCCGCCGCCTGCTGCACGTTGCGGGAGATCTCCTGCGTCGCCGCGCCCTGCTCCTCGACGGCCGCAGCGATCGTGGACGATATCTCGGACAGCTTTTCAATGGTGTTGCTGATGGCGCTGATGGCGGCGACCGAGTCCTGCGTCGCGGCCTGAATGCCGGAAATCTGCTGGCCGATTTCGCCGGTCGCCTTTGCGGTCTGCTCCGCGAGCGCCTTCACTTCGGAAGCCACCACGGCAAAGCCACGACCGGCTTCGCCCGCGCGTGCCGCCTCGATGGTGGCATTGAGCGCCAGCAGATTGGTCTGGCCGGCGATGGTGTTGATCAGCTCGACCACGTCGCCAATGCGAGCCGCCGCCTTGGACAATTCGCCGACACGGTCCGTTGTGGTGCGGGCCTGGGTCACCGCCTCGCTCGCGACCCGCGCCGATTCCTGCACCTGGCGGCTGATCTCGGTGATCGAGGACGACAGCTCTTCGGTCGCAGACGCCACCGATTGCACGTTGGTCGAGGCTTCCTCCGAGGCTGCTGCAACCACGGTCGTGAGCTGTTGCGTGCGCTCGGCGGTCGAGGTCAGCGTCGTGGCCGACGCTTCGAGTTCGGTCGAGGCCGACGACACCGTGCCGACAATCTCGCCGACGGCGCCTTCGAAACTGTCGGCAAGCCTGCGCATCTCGGCCTTGCGCTGCTCGACCGCCATCTGGTCCTGCCGCATCTTGGCTTCCGCTTCCTCGCGCGCCTTCTGCTCGGATACGGTCTTGAATTTTTCGACGGCACCGGCAACGCCGCCGACCTCGTCCTTGCGGCCGAGGCCCGGCAGCACCACAGCGAAGTCGCCGCCCGCGAGCTTCTCCATCGCGACAGTCAGGGCGCGCATCGGACGGGCAATGCTGAAGATCGAGAAGACGCACGCGCCGATCAGGACCAGCGCGACCAGCACGCCTGCGACGAATGACGTCCGCGCAACGGACGCAGCCTCTGTTTCCGCCGCCGTGCGCGCCTCTGCACTCTTATGCTTGGCGAAGTTCGTGATCTCGTCGGCCAGTTCCGATATTTCCGCGTTGGTCGGCATCAGCATCTCCTTGCGGATGCGGATGATTTCAGCGGTCAGCTTTGCCAATTGCGTCGCCGCTTCGCCGTCCTTCCTCGACTCGAGCGCGAGCTCCTGCTTACGGATCGCCTCGATCTGCTGCTCGCCTTTCTGGAAATTGCCAATCAACACGGTCAGGCGGTCGATACGTTTGTGGTTCTCCGGCGATTGCGAGAGCCCTGCCATTTCACCGGAAAACTTAAGGGCAGCCGTCTGGCGGTCGTTGAAATAGCTGGCGGCCTTCTGCAACTCGGCAGGCGAGGACGAGGTCAGGATGTCGCGAATGCCGATCTGCATGCCCCGCACCGACGCCTTCGCTTCTGCGGCGTTTTGCGCGATCGCCTGCTGTCCCGATGCGCTATTGTTGAGCTTCTGGACCTCGGCACTTCCGCTCATCTGGAGGAGGATCATCAGCGCAACGAGCGCGAGGGTCAGCGCCGAGGTGATGGCGAGTTTGGTGGCAATTCGCAGATTCTGAATGAACATCATCGAAAACATCCCCGGGATACGCATTGTCGCGGCGAAGCGCGCGAACAGCCTTGGAGGCTAGTCTGCGAGCTTTCCATTAACGTTAAGCGCGAGGCGATGCCGCTTGAGTAAAAATACTGAATATGTCGCTCAATTGCCGGATTATCGCAACCATCCCGCGCAATCGGAACACGCCTCGCGAATTTGCCGCGTCACGTGCGTTAACGTCAATCCCAGTGCGCGGGCGCGTCGTCGCTCAGCAGACGAACCCGATCTCGCGTTCCGCTTGCGCTGCGCGATGCCGCGTCACGCTGCGCGCACGGTATCGAGGAAGTTGCCGACTTCGAGCTTGAGACGGTTGCTGTCGCCAGAGAGCGACTGGGCCGCCGCCAGCACCTGCGACGACGCCGAGCCGGTCTCGCTCGCCCCGCGCTGCACGTCGGTGATGTTGGCCGAGACCTGATGGGTGCCTTCCGCCGCCTGCTGCACGTTGCGGGAGATTTCCTGTGTCGCCGCGCCCTGCTCTTCCACGGCCGCCGCGATCGTGGAGGAAATCTCCGAGAGCTTCTCGATAGTGCCGCTGATGTCCTTGATTGCGCCGACCGAATGCTCGGTCGCGGTCTGGATGCTGGCGATCTGCTGCCCGATCTCACCGGTGGCCTTCGCGGTCTGTTCGGCGAGTGCCTTGACCTCGGAGGCGACAACCGCAAAGCCGCGACCCGCTTCGCCGGCGCGCGCGGCCTCGATGGTCGCGTTGAGCGCCAGGAGATTGGTCTGACCTGCGATCGTGCTGATCAGCTCGACCACGGCGCCGATCCGCGTCGCCGCCTTGGACAATTCGCCGACACGCTCGGTGGTGACACGCGCCTGGCCGACAGCTTCGTGGGCCACGCGGGCCGATTCCTGCACCTGCCTGCTGATCTCGGTGATAGAGGACGACAGCTCCTCGGTCGCCGACGCCACCGCCTGTACGTTGGCGGACGCCTCCTCGGAGGCCGCAGCAACCATGGTCGTGAGCTGCTGCCCACGCTCCGCAGTCGATGTGAGCGTCGACGCCGAGGCTTCCAGCTCGGTCGCTGCCGAGGACACGGTGTCGACGATCTCCCCGATCGCGGCTTCGAAGCCGTCGGCCAGCTTCCGCATTTCCACCTTGCGCTGCTCGGCTGCCCGCTTCTCGGCCGCAGCGTGATCGCCGCGCATGCGTTCGACTTCGAGGCCGTTTTGCTTGAAGACTTCAACGGTCCGTGCCATCTCGCCGACCTCGTCACCTCGGCGGGTGCCTGGTACGACCGTCGTGAAGTCGCCATTGGCGAGCCCACCCATCGCAACCGAAATGGCTGAAAGCGGCTTGAGGATCCGGCCAAAGGTGATCCAGAAACTGAGGCCAGCGAGCATCACCGAGGCGCAGAGCAACACGACCGTGAAAGCGAAATTACGAGTGCTGACTTCTGCCTGCATCGTGGCTTCGCGGTCAGCGGCCGCGCCAATGGCTTCACCGAGCTTCAGCACCGCATTGATGCCGGCAGTGGCCCGCGTGAAGTACTCGGGTCCCGTGATCTTGTAGTCCCCGGCTTCGCCACCGGCGAGCACAAGCGCCCGCGTTTCACCGTAGAGTCCAAAATAGGACTTCTCGACCTCCGTCATCGCCTCGCCGATCTGCAGGGCGAGGTCCGAGCGCAGCCGCACCGGCAATACGGTGTCCCATGCGAGCTCGACCTTGGCCCGCAGCGCCGAAAGGCGCTCATAGCCCTCCATCCCGAGCTTCGCACGCGCACCGACGACACCGGCCAGCAGGGCCCGCTCCCTTCCGGCATTCTCGGCCATCTGAGCTGTCAGATGTCGCAAGCCGATGAGCTGCGCCAGCCTTGCCACGGGCGGGCTGGTGAGAGTTTCGAGCGTCAGCCGCAAGCGGTTGCTCGCGACGTCGATCACCTCCGTAATCGTTGGCGCGAAGCCATCGACGAGGTCAGGTTCGCGTTCGACGCGCGGGCGCGACATTCCCACGTCGGCCTTCTCACGCAAGAGACGCAGCGCCTCGAATTTCGTCGCTGCGTCCGCAATCTGTCTTTGCCCCGCCGCCATTTCGGGAATCGCGCTGATATCGAGGATGGCTTGCCGAAAGGCCTCGTCGGCCGTCGCGCGCGCCTTTGCGATTTCGGCACGGCGCTCGGGGCTGACGACATCAGGAGACTTCAGCACGGCGTTGGTCAGCCCGCGTTCAATCGCCCAATGTCCTGCGCTGCGCAGCAGCAGCTGGGCAACTGCATTGACCTTCAGGAATGCCCCGGACTCTCGTCTCTTGAGGATGGCCTCATAGGCGATGAATCCGGCCGAGGCCAACCCCAGCAAGACCAGGGCAGAGATGATGATCGGCAAGATCGTGCCGATCCGAACATGTCCGAGCCGACTCCACGCGCTGGCGGCCTGAGTTCGGGCCTGATGATGTGCAGGGCTCAACATGGTACGTTTTCCCCGAAGGAAACACGCAGCCAAGTCCTTGCCGGCTGCATGGACGTTGATCGCCCTTGCCGGAGAATCTAGTCCTCGTGTTTTCGCATTCTGGTTAACGGGAGGGTTCGGAGAAATACTGAGATTTCAGCCCAAATAGTTGAAATCGAAGAGGTAATTTCGCGAGCAGGTTGTAAATTTCAGCTTGAGGTCGCCGCCGTTTGTTTTTGCAGCCGACGTTCGCCGAAGGCCTGCGCGAGACGTTCGCGGCGACGATCGGATGCAAAAACGCCCGCCTAAGGAGGCAGGGCGTCTTCCGAGCTGTCCGGAACGAGGTTCTTAGGCGGCGCGCACGGTGTCGAGGAATTTGCCGACCTCGAGCTTGAGGCGGTTGCTGTCGCCGGACAGCGACTGTGCCGCTGCCAGCACCTGCGAGGATGCCGATCCAGTTTCGCCCGCGCCGCGCTGCACGTCGGTGATGTTGGACGAGACCTGATGGGTGCCTTCCGCCGCCTGCTGCACGTTGCGCGAGATCTCCTGCGTCGCCGCGCCCTGCTCCTCGACGGCCGCAGCGATCGTAGACGATATCTCGGACAGCTTTTCGATGGTGTTGCTGATGGCGCTGATGGCGGCGACCGAGTCCTGCGTCGCCGCCTGGATGCCCGAAATCTGCTGGCCGATTTCGCCGGTCGCCTTTGCGGTCTGCTCGGCCAGCGCCTTCACTTCGGAAGCCACCACGGCAAAGCCGCGGCCGGCCTCGCCCGCGCGCGCGGCCTCGATGGTGGCATTGAGCGCCAGCAGATTGGTCTGGCCGGCGATGGTGTTGATCAGCTCGACCACGTCGCCAATGCGAGCCGCCGCCTTGGACAATTCGCCGACACGGTCCGTTGTGGTGCGGGCCTGGGTAACCGCCTCGCTCGCGACCCGCGCCGATTCCTGCACCTGTCGGCTGATCTCGGTGATCGAGGACGACAGCTCCTCCGTGGCCGACGCCACCGACTGCACGTTGGTCGACGCCTCCTCCGAGGCCGCAGCAACCACTATCGTCAGTTCCTGTGCCCGCTCCGCCGTCGAGGTCAGCGTCGAGGCCGACGCTTCGAGCTCCGTCGCGGCCGAGGAGACGGTGTCGACAATCTCCCCGACGGCAGCTTCGAAGCCGTTCGCGAGCTTGTGCATCTCTGCCTTGCGTTGCGCGGCTGCGACCTGGTCCTGCCTGATCTTGGCCTCGGCATCCTCGCGCGCCTTTTGCTCGGATACGATCTTCAATTTCTCGACGGCACCGGCAACGCCGCCGACCTCGTCCTTGCGGCCGAGCCCCGGCAGCACCACGGAGAAGTCACCACCAGCGAGCTTGTCCATGGCAACCGTGAGCGCGCGGATCGGCCGCGCGATGGTCAGGAAGGACATCAGCCATGAACCCACGAGGACGAGCACGGCGCACGCACCGACCACCATGCCGAGACGCTCGCTCGCGGCCATCTCCTGGGTCGCGGCAGCGATTTCTTCCTCGCCTTTGTGCTTGGCGAAATCGGCGATCTCGCTGGTCAAATTATCCAGTTGCGTCGCAAGCGGCAGCGTCACCTCACGGATCTGGCGCGCGCCTTCCTCGGAAATCTTGGCCGCGCGCGCGGGGTCCGTGGCCGCAACGGCAATGGCCTCGCTGCGAAAAGAGGCGTTCTGCTGTGCGCCCTTCAGGTAATCGGCGGACGTAGACCTGAGCTTCTCCATCCGCGCGCGATTTTCCGGGGAGTGCGTCAATCTGAGCATGGAATCGATGACGCCGTTCAGCGCTTTCGACCGCTCCAGCAGAGTCTCGCTCGCCTTTTGCAAGTCACCCTGATTGTTGGCGAGACGCATGTCGCGTACAGCGAGCTGCATGCCACGTATTCCAAGCTTGGCTTCGGTGGCCTCGCGCACCAATTCCTGCTGCGCAATTGCTGCTTGGTTGGAATGACGCACGGTGTTGTTGCCGATGACCTGGCTCGCGATCATGGCGCCGACGAGAATAACGCCGAACACCGAAGCGAGCGCGAGCTTGGTACCAATTTGTAGATTCTGGATGAGTCTCGACATGAGGGCGTTTCCCGGGATGCGCGGCCAAGTCATTGTCGGCCGCCCTCGGCGTTGATCGCCCTTGCCTAAGAACTGAGCTTCAGGTGTGGTGATCCGGTTAACGGCCACCCCCGGACAAATACCGGCTTCGCCGGGAAATCCCTTGAAAAATGGCACGGTCCGCGCGCTTAACAAGTTAACCACACGCGGCGGTAAGATGCCCGATTTCTAGCCAGTGCGACCAAGGGCTTTCTGGCTCTCGCCGATCAGGCTGATCCGGAACACCGGCTCCTTGTTCTCGTCGAGCAGCTCCATGCGCCATTCGGCGTCCTGTTTCAGGCCGCGTGAGATGCCGCCGAGCAAATTGGCACAGACTTCGGTCATCTCGGTCCAGGCCGCGGCGCGGTCCTCGAACTCATATGGCTGGTCGGCAGCACCGGAATAGCGGCCCGTGCTGATACGGAAGAAGTACAGCGACATCGTTGAACCCTTTTATCGGGCCGCGCCCCCCGGCCGTACGCAAACTGGGGCGCGAACAGCTACCAACGCATGAAAGCCGCCGTCCGTATGACTACGGCGCGGCGGCTTCGTGTTTGATGGCAGCTCTCAACGACAAAGTGCGCGGACTGTCCTGCGCAGCCAACTCACTGGGTCGAGCGGCGCAGCTCCAGCGGGGCGTCGTCCCTGGCGGGCTCCGATTTAACTTGCGGCTTCACCGGCTCGAGCCGGCTGCTCTCGACGCGTGGGGTCTCGACACGCGCGGCGACTTCGGTGTTGGTCGCGCCGACCGAACCCGTGTGTTCCGAGGTGCGCAGCGAGCGCGGCCGCGCGACGGCGCGCGCCATCAGCATCTGGTTGCCGCCTTGGTGATGGAAGTCGCAATAGGCGAAGCCCATCCCCGACACCGAGCCGCGGAAACTGCGATCGTCGGTCTTTTCAAGGTTGAAACAGGGCTCGAACGGAATGCCCTTGATCGAGGCGCAGACGTTCTGGCCGCGGATCTGAAGCGTGTTGCCGGGCAGACGGAGATGTTTCACCGGACCTGCACCCGAGAACTGCACAGCGCCGGCGGCGCCGAGGTCGTCCATGATGCGGCCAGCCCCGCGGGTGCCGTCAAAGCAGGTGAAAGCAAACACCTTCCCGGCGACGAAGCGGCGCGCCTCATCGGCGTTCATGCTTCCAGCAATGGCCGGCGCAAACGTCGCTACCGCCGTGACCGCCCCCAACACAATACGCGCAAGCATGCTCAACTCCGAACCAACCCCGCAGCGGGCTATGCCTTATCTCTTTACCCGCTGCTTACCATACTAACCATGGCGACATTGAAGCAGCATGGTTGGTAAAGTCTGAACGCCGTTAGAGAATTTTTACAACGGTGCGACCGCGGACCTGGCCGGCCAGGATTTTCGCGCCCCACTCCGGAACTTCGGAAAGCGGAATTTCGTGAGTAATTTCAGCTAGTTTTGTCCGATCCAGATCGGACGCCAGGCGCTGCCAGGCGGCTTTCCGCGGCTCGATCGGGCACATCACGGAATCGATGCCGAGAAGGCACACCCCGCGCAAAATGAAGGGCGCGACGGAAGACGGCAGGTCCATGCCGGCCGCCAAGCCGCAGGCCGCGATCGCGCCGCCATACTTTGTCATCGACAGGAGATTTGCGAGCGTGGTCGAGCCGACGCTGTCGACGCCACCCGCCCAGCGCTCCTTGGCGATGGGCTTGGCGGCCGCTGACAATTCGTTGCGGTCGATCACCTCAGTCGCGCCGATCTCTTTCAGATAGCCGGCTTCGGAGGCACGGCCGGTGGACGCGATGACGTGATAGCCGAGCTTCGAGAGCACGGCGGTCGCAACCGAGCCGACGCCGCCCGCCGCGCCCGTCACCACGACCGGACCGCTGTTCGGCGACACTCCGTGCTTCTCCAGCGCCAGCACGGACAGCATCGCGGTGAAGCCGGCGGTGCCGATCGCCATGGCGTCGCGCGCCGACAGGCCCTGCGGAAGAGCGACCAGCCAGTCGCCTTTCACCCGCGCCTTCTCGGCATAGGCGCCGAGATGGGTCTCCCCCATGCCCCAGCCGGTGCAGACGACTTTATCGCCCGCCTTCCATTGCGGATGCGAGGACTGCTCGACGGTGCCGGCGAAATCGATGCCGGCAATCATCGGAAAGCGGCGCACCACCGGCGCCTTGCCGGTGAGCGCAAGGCCGTCCTTGTAGTTCAATGTCGACCATTCCACGCGGACGGTGACGTCGCCCTCCATCAGCTCGGCTTCGTCGAACTGCGTGAGCTGCGCGGTGGTGCCCTTGTCCGCCTTGTCGATCCGGATCGCCTTGAACGTCGCCACAGCAAAACTCCCTGACTTGTTTCAGGGGATGTTTAGCCGATCAGGCAGGCTGCGCAACCGCCCGCTGGACCGGTTTTTCCACGATCGGAAGATTGATCAGCGCCGAGAGCACGCCGAACAGGATCGAGAGCCACCAGATCGGCGTGTAGGAACCGAACCGCTCGAACACAATGCCGCCGAGCCAGACGCCGAGGAAGCCGCCGACCTGATGGCTGACGAAGGCGAAGCCATAGAGGGTGGCGAACCAGCGCGTGCCGAACATGATCGCGACCAGCGCCGAGGTCGGCGGCACGGTCGACAGCCAGGTCAGGCCGGAGACCGCGCCGAACGCAATCGCCGAGAATGGCGTGATCGGGAACGAGATGAAGGCAAACGTCGCAAGCGCGCGGGTGAAATAGATGCTCGAGAGGATGTAGCGCTTGGGAAGTGAGTTCTGGAGATAGCCGACGCTCAGCGATCCCATGATGTTGAACAGGCCGATCGCGGCGATCACCCAGCCGCCGACTTGCGTGGAGATGCCGTTATCGACCAGGAAGGCCGGCAGATGCACCGTGATGAAGGCAAGCTGGAAGCCGCAGGTGAAGAAGCCGAGCACAAGCAGCACGTAGGAGCGATGGCCGAAGGCTTCCGCGAGCGCTTTGGTGAAAGTCTGCTGGTCCGCGGGCGCCGCGTTTGCCGTGCTTGCGACCGGCGGCGTCGAGAGCGCCAGCGCCAGCGGGATGATCAGCAGCATCAGGAAGCCGAACACGGTGAGCGCCTGCTGCCAGCCGAAATTGTCGATCAGGGCCACACCGATCGGCGCGAACAGGAACTGCCCGAACGATCCCGCCGCAGTGCCGGCGCCAAGCGCAAGGCCGCGCTTCTCGGCCGGCAAGAGCTTGGTAAATGCCGAGAGCACCAGATTGAACGAGCAGCCGGCGAGACCGAAGCCAACCATGACGCCAGCGCCGATGTTGAGCGACAGCGGCGTCGAGGAATAGCGCATCAGGAGCAAGCCGCCGGCATAGAGCAGAGCGCCGACGCACATTACCCGGAACAGGCCGAAGCGATCGGCGATCGCGCCGGCGACGGGCTGGCCCAGTCCCCACAGCAAATTCTGAAACGCGATCGCGAGGCCGAACACGTCGCGGCCCCAGGCATATTCATGGCTCATCGGCTGTACGAAGAAACCGAGCGCCGAGCGCGGGCCGAAGCCGAGCATCCCGATCGCGCAGCCGCAGAGAATGATGATCGCCGGCGTACGCCAGGAGGAGGAACGGGAGACCGAACCGAGCTCGCCCATCTGTGTCGACATGCTGTTCCTCGTGCGTCGTCGCGGATTCGCAAATGGCAGCCGCGAGCCAGCTCGTTTAATGCATCTGCATGAAAACCCCAAGTCAAAAACGATTGCATTCCGCGAAGAGCTGGCGCGGGAGCATTGCATTTCCTCGCGACCTTAGCCGACGCGCCGGGCGCCGGACTTGACGGAAATGTGTGCGGCAAGATCTGGCGGCCCGCCGCGCGCCGTGTTATCTTCGATTTACTCAAATTGAGCATATCGAAGGTCCACCGGCCCCCTCGGCCGGATTTCTCAGGCCACAAATATACTCATATTGAGTACAACTGACATACTCGGGAGGCTTCGATGCCGCTAACTGGAATTTACGGCCCCGACGACTTTGCCAACCGGCCGCAGGGCCACGTCATCGCGCCGGCACGGCCGGGGCAGGCGCGAACCGGACCTCCGCTGCCGATGCCTTCACTGGAATGGACGCCGGAGGTCGAGCGAGCCACCGCACCGCTTTACGAGCGCGTGAAACAGGTGATCCCGCCGATCGAATGGCCGCTGATGGCCCCGACGATCAAGGCGATCAACGAACTGAAGCAGGCGCGCGGCGCGGTGATTCTCGCGCATAATTACCAGGCGCCGGAGATCTTCCACTGCGTCGCCGACATCGGCGGTGATTCGCTCCAGCTCGCGGTCGAAGCCACCAGGGTGAAGGCCGGCATCATCGTCCAGTGCGGCGTGCACTTCATGGCGGAGACGTCGAAACTGCTCAATCCGGACAAGACGGTGCTGATCCCTGATACGCGCGCGGGCTGCTCGCTCGCCGCCAGCATCACTGGTGCCGACGTCCGCCTGCTCCGCGAAAAATTTCCCGGCGTGCCTGTCGTCGCCTATGTCAACACCTCCGCGGAGGTGAAGGCCGAGGTCGATATCTGCTGCACCTCGTCGAACGCGGTTCAGGTGGTCGAGAGCCTCGGCGCGCCCAGCGTGATCTTCCTGCCTGACCGCTATCTCGCCACTTACGTGGCCTCGAAGACCGACGTGAAGATCATTGCCTGGAAGGGCGCCTGCGAGGTGCACGAGCGTTTCACCGGCGCCGAGCTGCGCAGCTACCGCGAGGCCGATCCCTCCGTTCAGATCATCGCCCATCCCGAATGCCCGCCGGACGTGCTGGCCGAGGCCGACTTCACGGGCTCGACCGCGCACATGATCAACTGGGTGCGCGAGCGGCGGCCGCGGCGGCTGGTGATGATCACGGAATGCTCGATGGCCGACAATGTGCGCGCCGAGCTGCCCGATGTGGAGATGCTGCGTCCCTGCAACATCTGCCCGCACATGAAGCGCATCACGCTCGCCAACATTCTGGAGAGCCTGCTGACGCTTCGCGACGAGGTCACGATCGATCCCACGCTTGCGGACCGCGCAAGGCGCTCGGTCGAGCGGATGATCAATCTGAAGAACTAGCAACACACACAGCGGTGGGGGGGGGGGGGGGGGGGGGGGGGGGGGGGGGGGGGGGGGGGGGGGGGGGGGGGGGGGGGGGGGGGGGGGGGG
>NZ_JBVVPQ010000094.1:0-2212 GCF_055811695.1 Bradyrhizobium sp. MI1.3
CCCCCCCCCGCCGCCCGCCCCCCCGCCGCCCCCCCCCGCCCCCCCCCCCGCGCCCCCGCCCCCCCCCCCCCCCCCCCCCCCCCCACGACGAGAGGAGAGAGCGTAGTTCCCTCAATCCTTCCTGAAAACAATCGACGCCATCCAGCCCGTCATCAGCGCCATCGCGGCGGTGACGAGGCCGTAGATCAGCCCGTTCTGGCGCGCCGTCGTCGCGACGAACTGCTCGAAGCCGACCTTGACGATCTCGAACGCGGTCTCGGTCTTGCCGATGAACGCGCCGTCGGCGAACAGCTTGATCTCGACCTCATAGGTGCCGATCGGCACCTCCGCCGGCAGTGGAATGCCGGTGCGGAACAGGGTCGGTGTCAGGAACGTCACCGCGCTCGGATCCTCGCGGTAGAGACCGCGCTGGGTGCGCAGGCGGATGAAGGCGGAGCGGAACGCGTCGTTCGGCACCACATCGGCATAGTCGCCGCTGACGCGTTGGGTCAGCAGCACGTTGTTGAGCCCGATCTGCTGGCGTCGCGCGATCTCGGGCGAGGTGATCGCCTCGAAGGAGCGGTTGGCGAACAATGCGAGATAGCTCGGCACCGCCAGGAACTGGCGGTAGTCGGTGTTGATCCAGATCCCGAAGGTGCGCTCCTTGCGCCGCGTCACCATGTCGGCGCGGGGGCCCATCACGGTGACGACGAGATCGTAGCTCTTGCGGTCAGCGGGCGTAGAGGCGTCCTTCTCGACCGAGCCGAACAGCACCAGCTCCTCGCCGGAATAGTTCGGCGTCACCGTGACGCGATGGTTGGAGACCGACACGATCAGCCGCTCGGCCCGTGCGACGGAGCCGAGCAGCAGGACAAGCAGGACCGCGAGAGCTGCGCGCATCATCCGTTCACTCCCAGCTCGCGGATGGTGAAGAGATCCTCTGGCCGGATCACCAGCTCGATGGCGAAGCGGACGCCGACCGAGAGGATCAAGAGGCCAAGCAGCAGCCGCAACTGCTCGCCGCGGATCTTCTGGCCGGCGCGGGCGCCGAATTGGGCGCCGGTGACGCCGCCGACCATCAGGATCAGCGCCAGCACCGCGTCGACCAAATGATTGGTCACGGCATGCAGCAAGGTCGCAAACAGCATCGTGACCAGCGTCAGGACCATCGACGTCCCGATCACCGTCGAGGTCGGCACCCGCAGCAAATAGATCATGATCGGCACCAGGATGAAGCCGCCGCCGATGCCCATGATGGCGCCGATGAAGCCGATCAGCATGCCGACGATCACGACCGGAATGACCGAGAGGTAGATCTTGGAGCGCTTGAACCGCATCTTCAGCGGCAGGCCATGGATCCAGTTATGCGTGCGTCGCGGCGGCACCGCGCCGCGCCGGGTCCGCATCAGGGCACGCAGGCCTTCGGAGAACATCAGGCTGCCGACGGTGGTGAGCAGCACGACGTAGGACAGTGCGATCATCAGATCGAGCTGGCCGAGCGCGCGCAGCTGCGTGAAGGTCCACACCCCGAGAGCCGTCCCGGTTACGCCGCCGCATAACAGCACGCTCGCCAGCGCCGGGTCGATCGCGCGTCGCCGCCAATAAGCGAGGGCGCCGGAAAAGGACGAGGCGGCGATGTGGCTTGCGACGGAAGCGACCGCGACTGCCGGTGTGATGCCGATGAAGATCAGAAGCGGCGTCATCAGGAAGCCGCCGCCGATCCCGAACATGCCGGAGACGAAGCCGACCGCCGCGCCCATCGCTAGCACGAGGAAGACGTTGACCGGAAGATCGGCGATCGGGAGATAGAGCTGCATCGAGAAACCACGCGCCGACGAGACGGATCGATTGCGCGGAATGCTCGCAGGAGAGCAGAACGATTGCCGCGCCCCTCAATAGCGGAATTCGACGGCGGGCGGGACCAGGAATTTCGGGCGTGGTGAATGAGGGTGAGGAATCAGATGGCCACTTTTCGTGCGCCGAGGACTTCGCCACGTTCTCCACGGTCATGCCCCGGCTTGACCGGGGCATCCAGTACGCCGCGGCCTTTCCGCATCAAACCGGTGTCTCTCCAATACTGGTACGCCGCCCCGTTGTCGTGAGAGCGAGCTCTTTAACGCCGGCCTCTGGAATACTGGGTCGGGGGGGGGGGGCCGGGGGGGCCCACGCGGGGAAAGAGAGGAAAAAAAATAAATAAAACCCCCACCCCCCCACTATGGGAGAACACCCCAGG
>NZ_JBVVPQ010000094.1:2222-23394 GCF_055811695.1 Bradyrhizobium sp. MI1.3
TCCCGGCCCCCCCGCGCGGTGTTGGTGCGCGCTCTCTCTCCCCCCCGCGCCGCTCCCACGGGGCCCCGCCCCCCCCCCCCGCCCCACGACAAGAGGAGAAAGCGTACTAAACCGATTAATGCACCGCCGACGCCGACTTCTTGCTCGCAACCGGCTTCGGCGCCGGCTTCGCGTTGGCCTGCGGCGCGCTGTCCCAGCCGCCGTTCGGGGCCGCAACGTTGACGGCGTCGTCGGGCTGCGGCTCGGCGCTGAAGGTCTGGATCGCGAGCTTGGCGGCGGCGAGCGATTGCGGGTCGAGCCGCTTGGCGACGTCGTCGCGCTTGGTTGCTGCGTCTGCGTCACCCTGGGCGGCGGCGAGTGTGAACCATTTGTAGGACTCGGCGAGGTTCTGCTCCACCCCGATGCCGCGGGCGTAGAGGATACCGAGGTTGAACTGGCTGTCGGCAACGCCGCGGTCGGCGGCCTTCCGGAACCACAATGCCGCGCTCTTGTAGTTGGCGCCGCGTCCGCCGCCATCGGCATCGAGCACCGCGAGATTGTGCATCGCCTTGGCGTTGCCGCGCTCGGCGGCTTGCGTGTAGTAGCGGCGGGCGATGTCGGCGTCCTTCTTCACGCCGAGACCCTTTTCGTAGAGTGTCCCGAGGCGGAAGGTTGCGGGCACCACGCCGGCCTGTGCCGCGCGGTCGTACCATTTGGCGGCTTCGTCGTAATTCGCGGCCACGCCCTTGCCCTCGGCAAAGCGCACGCCGATCTCGTAGGCTGCGGTCGCATCGCCCTTCATCGCGGCGGTGCGCAAGCCGGGGCCACCGATGCCGTCAGGCAGCTTTTCGCTCGGCGGCACCTGGATCATCGCGAGTTTCGCACGGCTCGTGCCCGACAGCGCGCCGGTGACGTCGCTGGAGGCCGCAGGCGGGGTTGGCGCCGCGGTTTGCGGGATTTCGACCGAAGCGGTGCCGCTCGGGCTCGTCACGGACCCCGGCGCGGCATTGTTCTGCGACTGTTTTCCGATCGGGGTCGGCGAGGTCATCGACGGCGTGACCTGCTCGGGCGTGGCGGGCTTGTTCTCGACCGGCGGAGGGGCCTGCGGCGCGGGCGCGGGCGACGAATTCTCCATCGCCTGCGGCGACGGCGACGGGCTGCTGCCATCGAGCAGGTTCATCGCCATCTTGAAGGTGCCGAGCACGATCACGACCACGCTCGCGCCAACCAGCAGCGAGCGGATCTTTGAGGTGATGGTCGCGCCACCTTCCTGGCCCTTGTCCTTGGCGCGGGCGATTGCGGCCTTGGCGCCACGTGCCGGCTTTTCGGGCGGCTGCGCGGCGGCGGCTTGGGCTGCGCGGCGTGCGGCGGCGATGAAGCTCGACGACGACACCGGCTCCTTGGGCGCGGCCGGGATTTCGCTGATTGCGCTTTCGGACGCAGCAATGCGCTCCGACGACGTGGCGATGCGTGCACCCGGCCGGGTGCCGGGCTCGAGCGGATGATCCGGCGGCAGTTCGGGCGCGAGCGCGGCGCGCGTGGGCGCCGTATGCGGCTCCAGGATTTCGCTGATCGCGCGTGGCGGAACCGGCGGTGCCATCGGCATCGGCGGCGGCGCTGCCGGCGCGGCGGCATGGAATTCGCGCGGCGCGGCGGCGAAGGCGGCTTGCGCCGCCTGCGCGGCGGCCGGATTGGGCAGCTCGGGCTTCGGATCGTATTTCGGGTGCTGCTGTTGCTGCGGCCGCGGCTCGTGCGCCATCGGCGCGGGCGCCATGGGAGCGGCCATCGGCATCGGCTGCGGCGCTGGGGCGGGCGGCGCGGTGCGCACATTGCGCAGATCGCCCTCGATCATCGAGAGACGATCGACCACGTGGCCAAGGGCGTTGTGGACGGCCTCCAGCGAGTCCTGGGTGGTCCGGTTCGTCTCGGCCTGACTGAAGCGGATGTCGGAGAGCTCGCGCTTGACGAGATCGACCATGCCGGACTCGGCAGGGGGCGCGGAGTTGCGGCTCTCGGCCAGCGCCGAATAGGTCGCCTGCTGCCGCTCCAGGTGGCGCAGGATGTCGTGCAGCCCGTCCTCGACGCGGCTGAAATTCCCGTTGCGCGGATCGGAGGCGGCCTCGAGCCGCTCCAGAAGATACGAGACCCGCTGTTCAAGATGAGCAAAGGTCGAAGCCGAGTCGTTGCCGACCTGCATGCGGTCGAAACGGTCGGACAGGTTGCGGATCGCGCTTTCGAGATGCTCGCTGCTCTCGGGTGGCTGAGGGCGCTCGCGCGTTTCCAGAGCCGCGGTGAGCGCCGCGATGCGTTGCTCCAGCACCGCAAAACTGTCGCCGTTGCCCGAGGCGCGGGTGACCTGGTCGACCTTGGACGACAGCAGCTGCACGTCATCCGAGAGCCGGGCCAGCGCTTCGTTGGAAGCGACGTTGGAGACGATGCCGCGCAGCGCCGAGATCGCGCCTTCGAGCTGGCGGACCGTCGAGGGATCGTCATTGGCGCGCAGGATCAGATCGAGCTTGGCGCCGAGATTGCGGATCGCCTCGTCATAGCCGGTGAGCTGCTCGGCCGGCGTCAGCGTGCGGAGCACCTGCTTGATCTCGGACAGCGCGTGCTCGATGCCGGACAGGACCTGACCGTCGGTGCCGTTGGAGCGGGTCTCGTCGATGCGCCGATGCAGCGAGCGGATCTCGTTCTCGATCGATTCGATCGCGCGGCGCGGCATCGCCTCGGTGATGGCGTTGCGGATCTCCGCAAGCTCGCTGCGGAAACTGTTGATCGCCTGCTCGGTATTGTCGGGGCGCTGGAGCGATTCGATCTGGCTCGTGATCTTGAGCAGATGACGCTCGAGCGCAGAGAAATCCGGCCCCGGCCCCGGCTGCGGTGGCGGCGGAGCGTAGGCAGGCGGCGCGGGGGGCGCGTAAGGAGCTGCCGCAGGCGCGATCGAGGGTGCTGCGCGCGGCGGCATCTGCCTGGGCGTAAAGCCGTCGAGCTCGCTCTGCCGTGCCGTGATCTCGGCGACCGCGACGTCGAACGAAGCGGGGCTCAGGGGCGGTGAGCTGCGATAGACCTGCGCTGCCGCACGCTCGACCGCATCGGCCTGGCGCTGGCGCGTTTCAACGGGTGCCTGCCGCGGTGCCGGAGCCTGCTGCGGTTTCGAAATTTGCGATAGCCGGGCATCGAGACGCGAGATCGCGTCGTTGAGCTGGCGCGCAACGCCTTGCTCGCGCGAGACGTCTGGTCGCGGAGTATCTTGTCGCGAAGGATCTTGCCGCGGCGCGGGCTTAGAAATCCGTTCGATCTGCTGGGTGATGGCGTCGAGCCGCTGGTGGATGTCGGCGACTTCGCGACTTTCCTGGCTCGGCACGTGACTCGGGACTTGGCTCGGCAGTTGACTCGGGACGTGCTGGGCTTGCGGACGCTGATCGTAAAGTCCGCGAAAGTTCGGCGGGGCGGTCTCGCCGAGCGTGGAGTTCAGCCAATCGTTGAGTGACATGCCGGCGCGACGCGCAGCAGCTTCGGCCCGCTCCCGGACGGAGGGATCGATGCCGTCAACACTCCACGATACGCGCGAATTCATGACTCTGTCCGGTCCCGACTCCGGCGCCCCACCCGGCGCCTCCAGCCTCCCCACGCGTGCCCGTTGCAAAGACAATCGAATTTGGCGCGGGTCGTCTGCCTCGAAAACCGACTTTTGTCTGTTACGGTAAATAACGGGTTAAGGAACCCGTTGACGGTGTCTTAAAGTTGGCCAGCGGTGTGCGACACCCACCGCTGTCATGCTCCGCGAAAGCGGGGCATCCAGCACGCTGCAGCCCCTCGATTCCAGCCGCGCAGCCTCTGGAATGCTGGATCGCCCGCCTTCTGTTTAGACCGGACAGATCACTGACAGGTGTTCGGAGACATTAGCTGACACATCAAACTGGGCTGGAATGGTCGACTCGCTCAGCCCTTGCCCTCGCGCTTGCCGTCCTCCAGCGGCACCACGGTGCCGCCAGCGCTCATCGCCGACAGGGCCTCGAGCGCCTCTTCGCAGAAATCGGCGACCATCTGCTCGTGCCGGGCGCCGAGCTGAAGCAGCAGCAGGTTACCGAGGTCGAGCACGCCGGAGGCCGCCCCTTCCGGAAAGCGCTTCTTCAGGATCCGCTCGTAGTTCTCGTGGCGATCGCGGTGGTGCTCGAGCCGGGCCATCAGGTCGGTGCGCATGGGCTCGAGGCCGATGCTGTCGAGCGCATGCAGCCGCACCAGGAGGTCGTCCTTGATCGAGGGGGGCGTGCTTGGCCGCGCGGCCCAGTGCCGCAGCGCTGTTCGGCCCTCCGGAGTCAGCGTATAGATCAGCTTATTGGGCTTGCCGGTCTGCACGACCTCGCGGCCCTGGATGTAGCCGCGGTCGCGCAGCTTGGAGAGCTCGCGGTAGATTTGCTGGTGGTCGGCCTTCCAGAAGAAGCCGATCGAGGAATCGAATGTCTTGGCGAGCTCGTAGCCCGTCATCGGACGTTCCGTCAGGCATGCGAGGATTGCGTCGCCCAAAGCCATGACCCGGTCCTCCTGTTCTTGACCTTAACCAATTGGCTTGACTTTATGCGCATCGGCGCATATGCGTCAATGTGCATATGAGGTGATCCAAGAACGAGGGCAAACACCGCCCCGAAAACCCCAATGGAATCAACCTTCGCGCTACTGTGCATGGGGTTGTTTTCGCGTTTTTTGCCGAAGCCTTTAGGGAGGCAGCTGAATGACCGGCCTCGAATCCTGGTACGGCTACATGAAGTCGCATGACCGGGCAGCGCTCTGGGACCTGCTCCATCCCGACGCGATCTTCGAAAGCCCCGTCGTGCACGCGCCGCAGCGCGGCCGCGACATCACCTTCAAATATCTGGCCAGCGCCGAGAAGGTGCTTGGCGGTCCCGGCTTCATTTATGTCGGCGAATGGAAGAGTGAGAGCGGCGCCGTGCTCGAATTCAAGACCATCATCGACGGCATCGAGATCAACGGCGTCGACATCATCAGTTTCGACGGCGAGGGACGCATCACGCATTTCAAGGTGATGGTGCGGCCGCTCAAGGCCATCAACATGCTGCACCGCCTGATGGCGGAGCAGCTCGCCGCCGCTCAATCCTAAGCCAGCATCATCACTTCTAGGCCTGCCGGGAGACCACCATGCCGATCTACAAAGCCCCCGTCGAAGACGTGAACTTCCTGCTCAACGACGTCTTCCAGATCGACCGCTACGACAATCTGGCCGGCTTCTCCGATGCGTCGAGCGACGTGCGTGAAGCCATTCTCGGCGAAGCCGCCAAGCTTGCCGAGGAGGTGCTGCAGCCGCTCAACCGCGTGGGCGATCTCGAAGGCTGCAAGCGCGCCGATGACGGCAGCGTCACCACGCCTAAGGGCTTCAAGGAGGCGTTCAAGCAGGTCGCCGAGGGCGGCTGGCTCGGCCTGTCGGCGCCGACCGAGTTCGGCGGCCAGGGCCTGCCGGTGACGCTGAGCCAGGCGGTCAACGAATTCCAGATCTCCGCCAACATGGCGTTCTCGATGTATGGCGGCCTCACCATGGGCGCGACCGCGGCGCTGATCGTCCACGGCACGCCGGAGCAGAAGCAGACCTACGTGCCGAAGATGGTGGCGGGCGAGTGGACCGGCACCATGAACCTGACCGAGCCGCATTGCGGCACCGACCTCGGCATGCTCCGCACCAAGGCGGTGCGGCAGGCCGACGGCAGCTTCAAGATCACGGGCACCAAGATCTTCATTTCGGCCGGCGAGCATGACCTCGCGCCCAACATCATCCACCTCGTGCTCGCCCGTATCGAGGGCGCGCCCGCCGGCATCAAGGGCGTGTCGCTGTTCGTGGTGCCGAAATTCATGGTCAATGCCGACGGTTCGGTGGGGCAGCGCAACGGCGTCGTCTGCGGCTCGATCGAGCACAAGATGGGCATTCACGGCAATTCCACCTGCGTGATGAATTACGACAACGCCGTGGGCTGGCTGATCGGCGAAGAGAACAAGGGCATGCAGGGCATGTTCGTGATGATGAACGAGGCCCGCCTCGGCGTCGCCGTGCAGGGTCTCGCGCAGTCGGAAGTGGCCTATCAGAACGCGGTCGCCTATGCCCGGGATCGCATCCAGGGCCGTTCGCTCACCGGTGCCAAGGCGCCGGACAAGCCGGCCGATCCGATCATCGTCCATCCCGACGTGCGTCGCACGCTGCTGTCGATCCGCTCCTTCAACGAGGCCGCGCGCGCCTTCGTGATGTGGACCGCGCTGAAGAGCGACGTCGCCCATCGCTCCGAGGATCCCAAGGACCGCCAGGCCGCCGACGATCACATGGGCCTGATGACGCCCGTCCTGAAAGGCTTTCTCACCGATTACGGCTTCGCCAACGCGGTGCAGGCGCAGCAGATGTATGGCGGCCACGGCTACATCGCCGAGCAGGGCATGGAGCAGTTCGTGCGCGATGCCCGCATCGCCATGATCTACGAAGGCGCCAACGGCATCCAGGCGCTCGACCTCGTCGGCCGCAAGCTGCCGCGCGATGGCGGCCGCGCCATCATGGCGTTCTTCGGCGAGGTCATGGCCTTCGCCAAGGAGAACGGCGGCGACGAGGCGATGAAGCCCTTCATCACCCCGCTCTCGGCTTCGCTCGGCCATCTCCAGCAGGCCACGACGTGGCTGATGCAGAACGCGATGGCGAAGCCCGACAATGCCGGAGCCGCCGCGACCGATTACCTGAATCTCTTCGGTTTCGTCGCGCTCGGCTACATGTGGGCGAAGATGGCGAAGGTGACGCAGGCCAAGATTGCCGAGAGCGGGACGACGCCCTATCTCTCGACCAAGCTCGTCACCGGCCGCTTCTTCATGGAGCGGATGCTGCCGGAGACCGCCGCCAATCTCGCGCGCATCCAGGCCGGCTGCGCCACCATCATGGAATTGCCGGCAGAAGCGTTCTGAGGATTTTGCCCCACCAATAATAGCGACCGCGCGGCGGTCGCGACCAATAACTGCAATCAGGAGGCTCCCATGGCAGATGCCTATATTTACGACCACGTCCGCACCCCGCGCGGCCGCGGCAAGGCGGACGGCGCGCTGCACGAAGTCACCGCGCTCGCGCTCGCGACCGTGCCGCTCAAGGCGCTCAAGGACCGCAACAACCTGCCGGAAGATTCCGTCGATGACGTCATTCTCGGCGTAGTCGATCCGGTCGGCGAAGCCGGCTCCGACATCGCGCGCTTTGCCGCGCTGAAGGCGGGCCTCGGCGAGGCGGTCCCCGGCGTGCAGATCAGCCGCTTCTGCGCCTCCGGCCTCGATGCCGTGAATTTTGCCGCAGCCCAGGTGATGAGCGGCCAGCACGAGCTCGTGATCGGCGGCGGCGCCGAATCGATGAGCCGCGTCGGCATCGGTGCGTCCGGCGGCGCCTGGCCGATGGACCCGTCGATGGCCGTGCCGGCTTATTTCATGCCGCAGGGCATCTCGGCCGATCTGATCGCGACCAAATACGGCTTCTCGCGCGACGATGTCGACGCCTATGCGGTGCAGAGCCAGCAGCGAGCGGCGAAGTCCTGGGAAGAAGGCCGCTTTGACAAGTCGGTCGTCCCGGTGAAGGACATCAACGGCCTCACCATCCTCGCCAAGGACGAGCATATGCGTCCGTCGACGACGATGCAGTCGCTGGCGCAGCTGCAGCCGGCGTTCACGATGATGGCGCAGATGGGCGGCTTCGACGGCGTCGCGGTGCAGTCGCATCCGGAAATCGAGCGCGTCAATTACGTGCATCACGCCGGCAATTCGTCGGGCATCGTCGATGGTGCCGGCGCGGTTCTGCTCGGCAGCAAGGAAGCGGCTAGCAAATACGGCCTGAAGCCGCGTGCAAGAATCCGCGCATTCGCCAATATCGGCTCGGAGCCCGCGATGATGCTGACCGGCCCGGTCGATGTCACCGAAAAGCTGTTTGCGCGCTCCGGCATGAAGAAGTCGGACATCGACCTGTTCGAGCTCAACGAAGCCTTCGCCTCCGTCGTGCTGCGCTACATCCAGGCCTTCGACATCGACAACGCCAAGATCAACGTCAATGGCGGTGCGATCGCGCTCGGCCATCCGCTTGGCGCGACCGGTGCGATGATCCTCGGCACCGTGCTCGACGAGCTCGAGCGCACCAACAAGGCGACCGCGCTGGTGACGCTGTGCATCGGCGGCGGCATGGGCACCGCCACCATCATCGAACGCGTCTAAGGGTAGGGGAGCAACCAGCATGGCTTACAAGAACTTCAAGGTTGAGACCGATTCCGACGGCATCGCGCTTGTCACCTGGGACATCCCGGGCCGTTCGATGAACGTGCTCGACGAGACCTCGACCAGCGAGCTCGACGCGATCGTCAAGGCGACCACGGCCGATGCTACGGTGAAGGGCGCCGTCATCACCTCCGCCAAGGAAGCGTTCTGCGCGGGTGCCGATCTTTCCATGCTGGAGAGCATGAATCAGGCCTACGCGAAACTGTTCAAGGAGCAGGGCGAGACCGCGGCGAACCAGATGCTGTTCGAGCAGAGCCGGCGCTTCTCGCAGGTGCTGCGCTCGATCGAAACCTCCGGCAAGCCGTGGGCGGCGGCGATCAACGGCCTCGCGCTCGGCGGCGGTTTCGAGATCACGCTGTGCTGTCACTATCGTGTGGCGGCCGACAATCCCAAGACCCGCCTCGGCCTGCCCGAGGTCAAGGTCGGCCTGTTCCCGGGCGCTGGCGGAACGCAGCGCGTGCCGCGCCTGGTGCCGCCGCAGGACGCGATGACGATCCTGCTCAAGGGCGATCCGGTCACGGTCGAGAAAGCCAAGGCGCTGAATCTGATTCACGCCGTCGTTCCCGCCGCCGACCTCATCAAGACGGCAAAGGACTGGATCAAGGGCGGCGGCAAGGCCGTCGCGCCCTGGGACGAGAAGGGCTTCAAGCTGCCGGGCGGCCCGGTGTTCTCCAAGGCCGGCATGATGATGTTCCCGGCCGGCAACGCGATCTATCGCCGCGAGACCTACGACAATTATCCGGCCGCACGCGCGATCATGAGCTGCGTCTATGAGGGCCTGCAGCTGCCGATCGACGCCGCGCTCCGTGTCGAGTCGCGCTACTTCACCTCGGTGCTGCGCTCGAAGGAAGCGGCGGCGATGATCCGCAGCCTGTTCCTGTCGATGCAGGAGCTCAACAAGGGCGCGCGCCGTCCGAAGGATGTGCCGCCGACCAAGGTGAAGAAGATCGCCGTGATCGGCGCTGGCTTCATGGGGGCGAGCGTCGGCTATGTCTCGGCCCGTGCCGGTCTCGACGTCGTCCTGATCGATCGCGACCAGGAGAGCGCCGACAAGGGCAAGGCGCATGCGCAGAAGGTGATCGAAGAGCAGATCAAGAAGGGCCGCGCCAAGCCCGGCGACGCAGTAGCCCTGCTCGCGCGCATCACGCCGACGGCGGACTATTCCGCGCTGAAGGACGTCGATCTCGTCATCGAAGCCGTGTTCGAAGACCGCAAGGTCAAGGCTGATACCTTTGCCAAGGCGCAGGAGCATATGAAGCCGGACGTGATCTTCGCGTCCAACACCTCGACGCTTCCGATCACCTCGCTGGCGGAATCCTTCAAGGACCAGGGCAGGTTCGTCGGCATCCACTTCTTCTCGCCGGTCGAGAAGATGATGCTGGTCGAGATCATCCAGGGCAAGAACACCGGCGATCTCGCGATCGCGACCGCGCTCGACTACGTCCGCCAGATCGGCAAGACGCCAATCGTCGTCAACGACAGCCGCGGCTTCTTCGCCAATCGCTGCGTCGGCCGCTACGTCGCCGAAGGCAACGAGATGTTCCTCGAGGGCGTGCCGCCCGCGATGATCGAGAACTGCGCCAAGATGGCCGGCATGCCGGTTGGCCCGCTCTCGCTGTCGGACGAGGTCGCGCTCGACCTCGGGCTCAAGATCATGAAGGCGACGGAAGCCGACCTCGGCCCCAACGCCATCAATCCCGATCAGAAGAAGCTGATGGTGGAAATGGTCGAGAAGCAGGGCCGCCTGGGCCGCAAGAACAGCAAAGGCTTCTACGACTACCCCGAGAAGGGCAAGGGACAGAAGAGCCTGTGGCCGGGCCTCTCCGCGCTGCAGCCCAAGCAGCTCGACCCTGATACGCTCGACGTCGAGGAGTTGAAGCAGCGCTTCCTGGTGGTGCAGGCGGTGGAAGCCGCGCGCACGGTGGAGGATCACGTCATCACCGATCCGCGCGAGGCGGATGTCGGCTCGATCCTCGGCTTCGGCTTCGCGCCGTTCACCGGCGGGACGCTGTCCTACATCGACTTCATGGGCACGAAGAAGTTCGTCGAACTTTGCCACAAGCTGGAAGCGAAATACGGCTCGCGCTTCACCCCGCCGAAACTCCTCGAGGAGATGGCCGCAAAGGGAGAAACCTTCTACGGCCGCTTCGCTCCGAACAAGGCGGCGGCGTGATTCTCTGAACCGTAGCCGGGACGAAAATTACGAAAGGCCGGATCTCGATCCGGCCTTTCGCATGGGCGCCTCAGGCAGCCTGAATCAGTCCTTCCTTCTTCATCGCTTCCTGCACCTGCGGCCGCGCCGCGACGCGGGTCTTGTACGCGGCAAGGTTCGGCATCGCCGACAGGTCGAACTTCATCCGGTCGGCCCAGGTCAGCATCGTGAAGAGATAACCGTCGGCCACCGTGAACTGCTTGCCCATGAGGTAGTCGCGGCCGGCGAGCTGGCTGTCGATGTATTTCAGCTTGCCCATGACGCGGTCCTTGAAGAAGGCCTTGGCCTCGTCGTTCAGCGCCGGCGCGAACATCGGGCCGAAGCTCTTGTGGACCTCCGAGGTGAGGAAGTTCAGCCATTCGAGCAGCTTGTAGCGCTCGGAGCTGCCGTGGGCCGGCGCCAGCGCCTTGGCCGAGGCCTGATCGGCGATCATCTGGACAATCACCGGGCCTTCGGTCACGATCTCTCCGCTATCGAGGCCCAGCGCAGGGACCTGGCCCTTGGGGTTCAGCTTCAGATAATCCTCACCGTTTTCGAGCTTCTTGGCCCGGATATCGACCTTGACCAGTTCATACGGCAGGCCGGCTTCCAGGAGCGCGATATGGGGGGATAGCGAGCAGGCACCGGGCGAATAGTACAATTTCATGGAATTTCCTCCTCTTGTTGCTTGGTTCAGGCGAAAGAACGACTACATGCATCTGCTTGAAATAGTCAAGATTGATGCAGCTGCATCGAATAGGGTAAGAGACGGGCGACGAGCTTGAGCGGGACCATGAAACGCAAACCATCGACCGAGGCGACTTCCGCCTGGATCCGCTTGATGCGGGTGCAGAGCCGTGTGCTCAATTGCGTCGAGCAGGACCTGAAGAAGGCCGGCTTCCCACCGCTGGCATGGTATGACGCGCTGCTCGAACTGTCACGGGCGCCCTCGGGCGAGCTCCGGCCGGTCGAACTCGAACGGCAGATGCTGATCCCGCAATATTCGACATCGCGGCTGATCGACCGCCTGGTCGACGAAGGCCTCGCCTCGCGGCGCGAATGCAAGATCGACAAGCGCGGCCAGTTCGTGGAGATCACGGAAGCCGGGCGCGAATTGCAGAAGCGGATGTGGGGCGCCTATTCTGCCGCGATCGAGAAATATGTCGGTTCGAAGCTGTCCGATGCGGATGCCGTGAAGCTCAGCGGTCTGCTCGACCGTCTGGGCTGCTCGTGCGGCGAGATGAAACTGCCGCCTGCCCACGTCAACGAAACCACGCCGTTGCGATGATCGCGCGGCAAACCAGCTCGTCCGTGCAGCCGGTGGCTGCGCGGACCATCCCTGTCACCCACGCGCGTTCGATCGAAGCGCTTTTGATTAGAGTCTGATATGGCGCGAGACCAGATCGATATGACGCCGTTGCAATCGCGTGACGAACTCGTCAAGTGGTTCGAGGAAGGCTGCAAGGACCCGTCCGAATTCCGCATGGGCACCGAGCATGAGAAGACGCCGTTCACGCTCGAAGGCCACTGCCCGGTGCCCTATGAGGGCCCGCGCGGTATCGGCGCGCTGCTCGAAGGCATGAAGCTCCTGCTCGGCTGGGAGCCGATCATGGAGAAGGGCAACATCATCGGCCTCTACGACGTCACCGGCGGCGGCGCGATTTCGCTGGAGCCCGGTGGGCAGTTCGAGCTTTCGGGCGCTCCGGTCGAAAACGTGCACCAGACCCAGAGTGAGCTGATGGCGCATCTGGCGCAGGTGCGCGAGATCGCAACGCCGCTCGGCATCGGCTTCCTCGGGCTCGGCATGACGCCGTCCTGGTCGCGCGCCGACATCCCGGTGATGCCCAAGGGCCGCTACAAGATCATGACCAATTACATGCCGAAGGTCGGCCAGTACGGCCTCGACATGATGTACCGGACCTGCACGGTACAGACCAATCTCGACTTCTCCTCCGAAGCCGACATGGTCAAGAAGCTGCGTGTTTCGCTCGCGCTTCAGCCGGTCGCGACCGCCTTGTTCGCCAATTCGCCGTTTACCGAGGGCAAGCCGAACGGCTTTCTCTCCTTCCGGTCCGAGATCTGGCGCGATACCGACAACGCGCGTGCCGGCATGATGCCGTGGGCATTCGAGGACGGCATGGGCTTCGAGCGCTATGTCGATTACGCGCTCGACGTGCCCATGTATTTCGTCAAGCGCGACGAGGACTACATCGACGTCTCGGGCTCCTCGTTCCGCGCCTTCTTCGATGGTCGCAACAACAATTTGCCTGGGGAACGTCCGACGTTGTCGGACTGGGCCAACCATCTTTCGACGATTTTCCCGGAGGTGCGGCTCAAGCGCTATCTCGAGATGCGCGGCTCCGATGGTGGCCCGTGGGGCCGTCTGCCGGCGCTATCGGCGTTCTGGGCCGGGCTCCTCTACGACGATGTCTCGCTGGATGCCGCCTGGGACTTGGTGAAGCATTGGAGCGCGCATGAGCGCCAGGCCCTGCGCGACGACGTGCCGCGCTTCGGCTTCAAATCGCGGATCAAGGACCGCTATCTGTTCGAGATCGCCAAGGAATGCCTCGTTCTGGCACATGCCGGCTTGCGCCGGCGCGGCCGGATCGACCAGCTCGGCCGCGACGAGACCAGGCATCTGGAGCCGCTCGATCGCATCATCGATTCCGGCCGCACGCCGGCTGAGGAGATGCTCGACAAGTTCAAGGGTCCCTGGAACGGCTCGGTGGAACCAGCCTACGCGGAATACGCGTTCTAGGACACAAGACGAGCGGTCGGGAGCTGAGCCGTTCATCGCCCGTACAGGTTTGCGGCGATCAAATGGCCGGCTGAAAAACCCGAGCGTCGTCAATAACTCGAAAGCTGTTCCGATGGGGAAGGGCCGCCTGGCCGTCCTGGCAAGCGTCGCGGCCTGCGCCGCGCTGCTTTCGCTCGTGTTTGCGAGCTGGCCTGCGCGCGCCCAGACGGCGTTCGACCGGCCCGGCGGAGACTATTTCAGCACCCCGGTCACGTCGGGCGATCCGGAGGATTGCGCGCTGCTGTGCGAGCGCGACCGCCGGTGCCGCTCGTGGAGCTTCAGCTATCCGGACGTCGAAGGCGGCTCGGCCGTGTGCTGGCTGAAGAACACGGTGCCTGCGCGCGTGCCGGGAAGCTGCTGCATCTCCGGTGTGCGGGGCGCCGGCGTGATCGAGCCGCGCGTCGAAGGCGTGGAGACCTCGATCGACCGCCCCGGCGGCGATTTGCGCAATTTCGAGATGAAGGACGGCGAAGGCGAAGAGGCCTGCAAGGCCGCCTGCACCGCCGACAACAAATGCCGCGCCTTCACCTATGCCCGCCCCGGCTACACCGGACGCGAAGCGCGCTGCTTCCTGAAAAAGGAAATCAAACCGCCGCGGCGGAAGGCGGGATTCACGTCGGGCGTGGTGCGGTAGCTCACTCTGCCGCGATCACCGTGATCTCGGGCCACAGCGTCTTCCAGCGTGCCGCCTTCGCCGCGTAATTGGCGGCGGAAAAATTCGGCGCCCGATTGGGTCGCACGATCAGCTTCGCGACGTCGTCGAATCCGTGAGGCGCGTAGACCTCGAAATCCCCTCCGGCAGGGCGGATGCCCACCTGCGTATTCTCCGTGAGGAAGCGGTCGATACCGTCGGTCGCGCGCATCAAGGGCGGATAGGGCAGACCGTGCTTGCCGGGATACCAAAGGTGCACGCGCGCCTGGTTGCGGATTTCGACCTTGGGGCCGAGATGCGCGAGCTGTGCGTGCAGCTTGCGGATCACCGCGTCTTCCGCCTCCCATGAGGTGTCGGAATCGAAATAGAACACGTCGTAATCGGCTATGCCGTGATCGATCGGGCGGCCCGTGAGCACGTTCCACACCGTCTGCACCAGGCAGCCCGCGACGAGCCACGCATCCGGCAGCGCGAGGCGATGGATTTCATCGAGGATCGCTGCGTTCAACGGATTTCGCAGGGCGAGAGCCAGAAATTCGTCGCGGACCATCACTATTGCACTCCCTCTCCCGCATGCAGGAGAGAGGTGAGGACGTTCCTGCCTTCAATGCACGGCGGTGAAAAACCGCGCCATGCGAAATCCGGACAGCCAGGTCCACACCGGCTGGCCCCGGATGCCGAGATCCCAGGATCCGAGCACGGCATCCGCGCGGCCGACCAGATTGTCGATCGGCAACATGCCGACGCCGCCGGAGCGCAGGGGCACGCGGCTGTCGGCGGAGTTGTCGCGGTTGTCGCCGAGCACGAAGAGATGGCCCGCCGGCACCGTCACTTCCTGAGTGTTGTCGAGCGGACCGTTGTCGCGCATCTTGAAGATCAGGTGCGAGACGCCGTTCGGCAGCGTCTCGACATAGCGATAGGCGGGTTCGCTGCCGCCATTGTCGTCCTCGGCGGCGCCAACGCCGTCCGGCTTCAGCTCGGCGGGACGGTCATTGACGAAGAGCTGGCCCTGGCGCAGCTGGATGCGGTCGCCGGGCAGGCCCACGACGCGCTTGACCCAGGCCTGCGAGCGGTCGCCGGGCCAGCGGAAGACCACGACGTCGCCCTGCTTCGGCGTCTCCGCGAAGACGCGGCCGCTCTCGGGCAGGTTGATCTGGATCGGCAGCGACGAGGTGCCGTAGCCGTAGGGGAATTTCGAGGCGATCAAGGCGTCGCCGATCAACAGCGTCGGCTCCATCGAGCCCGACGGTACGTAGAACGGCTCGGCCAGCGCACCCTTGGCGATGAACACCGCCGCGACGATGCCCGCGAGCTGCACGAGCTGGCCTGCCCAGCCGCTGCCCTTCCGCTTGGTGGTGACAGTTATCTTCTCGACGCTCATCCGCCTGTTCCACCCACCGTAATGCGTTCCATCAACAGCGACGGCTGGCCGACGCCGACCGGCACGCCCTGACCGTTCTTGCCGCAGGTGCCGATGCCGGTATCCAGCGCGAGGTCGTTGCCGATCATGCGGATGCGATGCAGGTCGGTCGGCCCGTTGCCGATCAGCATGGCGCCCTTCAAGGGCGCACCGATCTTGCCGTTCTCGATCTTGTAGGCCTCGGTGCACTGAAACACGTATTTGCCCGAGGTGATGTCGACCTGGCCGCCGCCGAAATTCGCGGCGAAGACGCCGTTCTTCACCGACGCGAGGATCTCGGCCGGATCGCGGTCGCCCGCGAGCATGTAGGTGTTGGTCATGCGCGGCATCGGCACATGGGCATAGCCTTGGCGGCGCCCGTTGCCGGTCGGCTTCATATTCATCAGGCGCGCGTTCTGGCGGTCCTGCATGTAGCCGACCAGGACGCCGTCCTCGATCAGCACGGTGCGGTTGGTCGGCGTGCCCTCGTCGTCGATCGACAGCGAGCCGCGGCGCGAGGCAATGGTGCCGTCGTCGACCACGGTGACGCCCTTGGCCGCGACCTGCTGGCCCATCAGGCCGGCAAACGCCGACGTCTTCTTGCGATTGAAGTCGCCTTCGAGGCCATGGCCGACCGCCTCATGCAGCATTACGCCGGGCCAGCCGGCCCCGAGCACGACGTCCATCTCGCCAGCGGGGGCGGGAATCGATTCCAGATTGACCAGGGCCTCGCGCAGCGCGCCGTCGGCGGCGTCGCGCCAGGATTTAGCTTCGATGAATTCGGCGTAGCCGGCGCGGCCGCCATAACCTTTGCTGCCGCTCTCCTGGCGGTCGCCCTGACCGGCGACGACGGAGACGTTGACGCGCACGAGCGGGCGGATGTCGCGATAGCTCTCGCCGTCGGGCCGCAGGATCTCGACCACCTGCCAGGTCGCGCCCAGGCTGACGCTGACCTGCCGCACCCGCGGATCCTTGTCGCGCAGATAGGCGTCGATCTCGGCGAGCAGTTTGACCTTGGTCTCGAAGCCGGGGGCATCGAGCGGATTGTCGTCACTGTAAAGCCGCACGTTGGTATGCGCTGGAGGCGCGGCGAAGTTGCCGGAATAGCCACCGCGCACGGCCGCGACCGCGTCCGCAGCGCGAATCAGCGCCGGCAGCGACACGTCCGAGGAATGCGCGTAGCCGACCGCGTCGTCCTTGACGGCGCGCAGGCCAAAACCTTGCGAGGTGTCGTAGGTCGCCTGCTTCAGCCGCCCATTGTCGAACATCAGCGCTTCGGTCTGGCTGTATTCCAGGAACAATTCGCCGTCGTCGGCACCGGCAAGCCCGCGCGCGAGCTCGTTGCGAACCTGATCGCGGTCGAGATTGGCGCGGTCGAGCAGGGAGGTTGTGGCAGGGTTGGTCATGCGTCCGTCCATTATCGGGGGATGTGAGGCAAGATAATGGTTTCCCGGCAGTTCCGCGAGGGGCTTGGCCGTCACATTACGGAAACGATAGGATTGGCACGGGAGTAAGGGGCCCTGACGCGGATGCCGATCGGTGCTATGCTAGTTTCATGGATTACCGAGATATCATCTCGATTGAACCTGGCAAACGCGGTGGGCGACCCTGCATCCGCCACATGCGGATCGCTGTGGCAGATGTGCTCGGCTGGCTGGCTGGCTGCTGGCCAGACCCACGCTCAAATCCTCGACGGCTTCCCCGAACTGACCGAGGACGATATCCGCGCTTGCCTGGCCTATGCCGCCGACCGCGAGAGGCGATTGGTGACCGCACCGATATGAGGCGCTGTTCGATCAGAACCTCAGCTTCAAACTTTGCCAGATGATCGACGACCTTTTTCCGGATTCGAGTCACGTCCGGTCTCATGGTCTGTCCGAAGTCGCCGACGGTGCGCTTTGGGAGTTTGCGAAGGCAAATGGTTTCGCGATTGTGACCCAGGACGTCGATTTTGCCGAGCTGGCGGGCCTGTTGGGCTCTCCACCCAAAGTGATTTGGCTTCGGGCGGGCAATCAAACGACCGCGACGATTGCGGCTCTGCTTCGCCGGCACGCGCGGACGATTGAGTCTTTCGAGAGCGATGACAGCACTGCCTGCCTTGAGATTTATTAGGCCGTTAGAGCCTATGGCAGCTTGTCATATCCCTCGCCGAGCCCGTTCAGGCTGAGCGGGAAGCCGATGCCTTCTTCCGGGGTCTCGAAGATGATGAAGGTCGCGGTCTTGGCGGTGCGGAGCTGGCCGAGCAGCTTGTCGTCCATGACGACTTCGGCGACGCAGCCATTGGGCAGGCAGCGGACAAAGCCGGCACGGCCGACATCCTGGTTGTCGAGTTTGAGGCCGAGGCCGGAGGGCAGGAGAACGCCGAGGGGGGCGACGACCCGCATCAGGCGGCTCTTCTGGTCGGCGGTCTTGAGGACGATTACGGTCAGGCCGGCGTTGGAGCGGTCTTCGGCCACCACGCTCTGGATCAGGGCGCATTGCTCGGACTGGGCGCCCGGCGGGGTGTCGCAGCGGATCTGCCAGTCGCCATGGACGGAGCGCACCGCGCCCTGCGCATGGGCGAGGCCCGGAAGCGCCAGGACGACGACCGCCGCCAGCAGGGCAGCCAGCATCGTGAGGCCGCCAGCCTGGCTTTTAGCCCGCCTTGCCATGGATCTCGAAAACCCCATCGGGTCGGTCCCTCTGCTCGCCTGGGTCGCTCGCACCCGGCGGACTGATACGGGAATGACGGCGTCTTGAAGGCGATTCGCAAGCAAATTCCACGCCGCCCCGGCCGTCGTCGCCCGCACGAATCAGGTTCCTGTGCGGCTGTCCGCCAGTGCCTACCGCGGGCAATTCCGCTGTCAAGCGGCAGCATCCCGGGAAATGGTATTTTTGTCTGATGTTACTAGGAAATATCTTGCGGGTGATGGCTGACAGACGAGGCTCAAGACTGCATTGCGATAGATCAAGAATTATGGTTTGAGAGGCTTGATTTCGGCGTTCTAGCGATCTGGCCCCAATTCCTCTTAGAGGTATTCTTGCGCGGCGGTTTGTCAGACGGGGGATCGAATAAAGCGTTTCCCGAAAATAGGGGAATGCACTTGGGGTGATTTCGTTAGGGGAGCGCGAACGGCATGAAGATGTCGATGGGCCCGGTGGGCCGGCACTTGCTGGGATTGGCCGTAGCGGGTCTGACGCTGGCGACGGGCGGTGCGGCATTTGCCGAGCTCGGGCAACCGGCTGCGTGGGAGTGGACGCTGCAGCAGTCCGGGTCCCCGGTGATGGACAACATCGTCTGGTTTCACAATTTCCTGTTCGTGCTGATCACGCTGATCACGCTGTTCGTTCTGGCGCTGCTCGTGATCGTGGTCGTGAAGTTCAACGCGCGAGCCAATCCGGTGCCGTCGCGGACCACGCACAACACGCTGATCGAGGTAGCGTGGACGCTCGTTCCGGTGCTGATTCTGGTCGGTATCTCGGTGCCGTCGTTCCGGCTCCTGTTCCTAGAGCTCGACGTGCCGAAGGCGGATCTGACCATCAAGGCGACCGGCAAGCAGTGGTACTGGTCCTACGCCTATCCTGATAACGGCAAGTTCGAGTTCGACTCGCTGATGGCCCAGGACAAGCAGCCCCGCCTGCTCGGCGTCGACAATGAGATGGTGGTGCCCGTCAACAAGGTGGTCCGGGTTCAGGTGACCGGGGCCGACGTGATTCATGCCTTTGCGCTGCCGTCCTTCGGCGTCAAGATCGACGCCATTCCGGGCCGGCTCAACGAGACCTGGTTCAAGGCCACCAAGACCGGCATGTTCTACGGCCAGTGCTCGGAATTGTGCGGCAAGGACCACGCCTTCATGCCGATCGCCATCCGCGTGGTGAGCGACCAGGAGTTCGCCTCCTGGGTCGAGACGGCGAAGAAGAAGTACGCGAGCGGCGGCACCAGCACCTACGCCTCCACGGCCGGCCCGACGCAGTGAGCGCCGGGCGAAGGGTTCGAGGAAACTGAAAGCGACATAAGGGCGGGACCTCCAGAGGTCCGATCGGGACGCAAGGCAGGATTAGAAAATGGCAACGAGCGCAGCGGCACACGGCGATCACGCGCAAGACCACGGACATGACGAGCACGCCCATCCGACCGGATGGCGGCGCTACGTCTATTCGACCAACCACAAGGACATCGGCACGATGTACCTGATCTTCGCGGTCATCGCCGGCGTCATCGGCGCCGCGATGTCGATCGCGATCCGTGCCGAGCTGATGTATCCGGGCGTGCAGATCTTCCACGAGACGCACACCTACAATGTGTTCGTGACCTCCCACGGTCTGATCATGATCTTCTTCATGGTCATGCCTGCGATGATCGGCGGCTTCGGCAACTGGTTCGTGCCGCTGATGATCGGCGCGCCCGACATGGCGTTCCCGCGCATGAACAACATCTCGTTCTGGCTGCTGCCGGCCTCGTTCGCGCTGCTGCTGATGTCGACCTTCGTCGAGGGCGAGCCGGGCGCCAACGGCGTCGGCGCCGGCTGGACCATGTACGCGCCGCTGTCGAGCTCGGGCCATCCGGGCCCGGCCGTCGACTTCGCGATCCTGTCGCTGCATCTGGCAGGCGCCTCCTCGATCCTCGGCGCCATCAATTTCATCACCACCATCTTCAACATGCGCGCGCCGGGCATGACCCTGCACAAGATGCCGCTGTTCGTGTGGTCGATCCTGGTGACGGTGTTCCTGCTGCTGTTGTCGCTGCCGGTGCTCGCCGGTGCGATTACGATGCTGCTCACCGACCGCAATTTCGGCACGACGTTCTTCAACCCCGAAGGCGGCGGCGATCCCGTGCTGTTCCAGCATCTGTTCTGGTTCTTCGGTCACCCCGAAGTGTACATCCTGATCCTGCCCGCCTTCGGCATGGTCAGCCAGATCGTCTCGACCTTCTCGCGCAAGCCCGTGTTCGGCTATCTCGGCATGGCCTACGCCATGGTCGCGATCGGCGGCATCGGCTTCGTGGTGTGGGCGCACCATATGTACACGGTCGGCATGTCCTCGGCGACGCAGGCCTATTTCGTCGCCGCCACGATGGTCATCGCGGTCCCGACCGGCGTGAAGATCTTCTCGTGGATCGCCACGATGTGGGGCGGCTCGATCGAGTTCCGCGCGCCGATGATCTGGGCGGTGGGATTCATCTTCCTGTTCACCGTCGGCGGCGTCACCGGCGTGGTGCTGGCGAATGCCGGCGTCGACCGCGTGCTCCAGGAGACCTACTACGTCGTCGCGCACTTCCACTACGTGCTGTCGCTCGGTGCGGTGTTCGGTATCTTCGCCGGCTGGTACTACTGGTTCCCGAAGATGTCGGGCTACATGTACAATGAAGGGCTCGCCAAGGCGCACTTCTGGGTCACCTTCATCGGCGTGAACCTGGTGTTCTTCCCGCAGCACTTCCTCGGCCTGTCGGGCATGCCGCGCCGCTATGTCGACTATCCCGACGCGTTCGCGGGCTGGAATCTGGTCTCGTCGGTCGGCTCCTACATCTCCGGCTTCGGCGTGCTGATCTTCCTCTATTGCGTGATCGACGCCTTCGCGAAGAAGGTGCCGGCTGGCGACAATCCGTGGGGTGCAGGTGCGACCACGCTGGAATGGACGCTGCCCTCGCCGCCGCCCTTCCACCAGTTCGAAGTGCTGCCCCGCGTGCAGTAAGCAAATGCTCGCGGCGCCCCGGGCCGGCGCCCCGGCGCGGCCCCCCACCCGATGAGGGAATTGTGCCGGCACCGCCCCCACCCCCGCCCCCAAAAAAAACAACGGGGCGCCCCGGGGCCCCCCCTTTCTCGATCCGAAGTCAGCCCGCTCAGTGCGCGCCGTGGGCCATGGTCTCGGCGCCGTGTCCCCAGACATAGA
>NZ_JBVVPQ010000095.1:0-23178 GCF_055811695.1 Bradyrhizobium sp. MI1.3
AAAAAATACCCCATATCGAGCCTCACTCCCGCTCGGCCAATTAAGCAAAGCCCTCGCTTGCGGGAGAGGTCGCGCCGGAGGCGTGGGTGAGGGTTCTCTCCAAACAGGGACTGTCCCGATGTTGAGGCACCCTCTCCCCAGCCCTCCCCCGCATGCGGGGGAGGGAGCGCGCCGTCATTGCGGCTCTAGTGCGCCGGCAGCTTCTCGAATGTCGCCATGCCCGCGGGGATCGCATGGAAGTCCTGCTTGTCGCAGGTGTAGATCGCCATCTGCGGATGGAACTGCGCAGGCTCGTCCAGCGTGCCGACCTTCAGGATCGCAGCCGGCAGTCCCGGAACCTTGGTCACCAGATGGGTGCCGCATTCGGCGCAGAATTCGCGCGTGACGGCGCGCTCGAGGTCCTTGCGGGTGAACTGCTTGGGCTGCCCGGCGATGTAGCTGAAGCCGGCCGCCGGCATCGCGATGAAGGTGTTGGGCGCGCCGCCCGAGATGTACTGGCACTCGCGGCAATGACACTGCGCCTGCATCATTGGGTCGCCCTCGGCGACATAGCGCACTTCGCCGCAATAGCATCCGCCTTCCAAACGCATGACGACCTCCCTTTTGTTGTTTCTTGTGGTCGATATTTCTGCGCCAGCGGTGCGGAATGGCAATCTTTTTCTTTGCGAGCGGACAAAGGCAGACCATCCGCAGCCGGTTCGTGCATCTATCGCTTGGCAAGCCCGCAGCCGTTGAATCCCCGGCCGCGCCAGCAACCGCTGCTCATGCACTCGGCTTCCAGCCGTGGACAAGCGGTTGAAGCGCAATCCGCGCGGCCGCCCATACTGACGCACGCCGTGGCGCACCTGCTTCGCATGAACGAACAGCTCATGCCGCTTCCGGTCTGCCGTGGTTGCCCTGCTCCGGCCTGATCTGGCGGCAGCACGGCCCTCTTGTCGTCGCGCTTGGTCGGCCGCTTCGAATCAGGTTGGCCCGGACTTGCAGCGGGGCTCGGTGTCGTCAGCTTGGAGAGCTCCATCCGACACGGTCGGCCGGTCTCGGTGCGGACGCCGGCGCCGGTGGTTTCTTTCAGCTCGAGTGCCAGCTTGTACTGATAGGGCGCGCCGGCGGTGCGGCGAAGCGGATCCTTTTCGCCAATCAGCCCGTTGACGGTGACAGTCGCGCTGCCGTCCGCTTCAATCTTCCCGTCATAGATTGTGGCACCGGGCTTGCCCTCTTCCCCGGAGAGAGTGTGCAGCACGCCATCCTTGACGCGCAGCGCATACTGGAAATAGGCCTCGGGAAACGGGGGCTTGTTCTCGCAAGTTTCCTTCGCGATCCAGGTTCCATCGAACGCGGTTACGCGCTTGGCGGCGTCTGATGGTTTCGCCAAAGTCTCGATGCGTGATTTCGCCAAATCTGCGAACGCGCACGCTGGGAAGCGTGCGAGGTGATCCTTGAACGCCGCGAGCGTTCCCAGCGCTTCCGCGCTACGCCAATGGTCGCTGGCCTCCGCGCAGGGATCGACCTGAGGCGTCGCAGGAGACAACGCCGCCGTTTCGGGCTTGCCGTTGAGGTAGAACTCGCCGAAGAACGACAGCGACAGCTCCGGCACTTGCAAGCCTTTGGAGCGCTGGTAGACGCCGGCGCTGATCGTTTGAAATACCGTGTTGACGTTGCCCTTGTCGCCGATGTGCTCCAGGAACGCGCTGGTATAGGGGCTGTTGCGGCCGCTGCCGTCGTCGGCAGTCCGGCCGGCCTGTGTCGCGTAGGAAATGATGGTGCCCTCGGGACTTTCCATCTTGGCGAGGCCGCGAGAGACGGTGACGCCACGGCCCTGTCCGACGTTTCGCCGCAACTCGTCGGCAAATGGATTGTCGCGGCAGGCGTCGAGCACGAGGATGCGCAGGTTCTTCGCCTGCTGGAGATCCGCCAGGATCTCGTCGGCGCGTACCAGGCGGCGCAGATCGACCTCGTCGCGAACGACGGCATCGACAGGCACCAGATAGTTGACGCCGGCGAACTGGAGCGCGTGCCCGCTGTAGTAGAACAGGGCGACATCGGCGCCGCGAGCCTCACGCGCGAAGCGAAGAATGGTGTCCTGCATGGCGGACTGGTCGAGGTCGGTCGCGACCAGAGGATCGAACCCCGATCGCTTGAGGGCCGCGCCGACATCGGCCGCATCATTGGTCGGATTGGCGAGCGTGGGAACGTTTCGGTAGGCGCCGTTGCCAATCACCAGCGCGACGCGCTTGTCCGCACGGGCATCGAGGCTCGACAAAGCGAGCAACAGGAAGCACCAGACCAGGCAATAGGGCAGACGCATGAAATCCTGCTCCAAATGGGGAGCATGATATTCAACAAGCTCGCAGCAATGCAATTTAACTTATGACGGCCCAGCGGTGCTCGGGTCCAAAAAGAAAGGGGCTCCAACTTGCGCTGGAGCCCCTCAACGGCCGGGACATTGCCGGGTATGTGCCCCAAACCGTAGTTGTGAGCGCGACCTCCGAGGAGGCCGCGCCCGGGAGGAGACTTACATGTTGTAGGCGCGCTCGGTGTGCTCGGTGATGTCGAGGCCTTCACGCTCGCTCTCGACATTGGCGCGGAGGCCAACGATCACATCGACGACCTTGTAGAGGATCGCCGAACCGATACCCGACCACACCAGCGTGGTGCCGACGCCCCAGACCTGGGAGATCATCTGCGCTGCGAAGTCGTAATCGGCAACCTTCGGCGGGATCGCGGTGTAGTCGATGATGCCCGCACCACCCAACGCCGGATTGACGAGGATGCCGGTGCCGAGGGCGCCGATGATGCCGCCGACGCAGTGCACGCCGAACACATCGAGGGAGTCATCGTAGCCGAGCGCGTTCTTCACGACGGTGCAGAAGAACAGGCAGACCACGCCGACCACGAGGCCGAGGACGATCGCACCCATCACGCCGGAGAAGCCGGCGGCAGGCGTGACGGCCACGAGGCCCGCGACAGCGCCGGAGATGACGCCGAGCACGGACGGGTGACCCTTGATGATCCACTCCGCGAACATCCACGACAGCGCGGCGGCTGCGGTGGCGACGAAGGAGTTGGTCATGGCAAGCGCTGCGCCGCCATTGGCTTCGAGGTTGGAGCCGGCGTTGAAGCCGAACCAGCCGACCCAGAGCAGCGAGGCGCCGATCATCGACATGGTCAGCGAGTGCGGAGCCATCAGCTCCTTGCCGTAACCGACGCGCTTGCCGATCAGCAGAGCGCCGACGAGGCCTGCGATGCCGGCGTTGATGTGCACCACGGTGCCGCCCGCGAAGTCGATCGCGCCCTTCTTGAAGATCCAGCCTGCGTCGGCGTTGATCTCGTCGAGCTTGGCCTGCGCCGCGGTCTTCGCCGCGCCATCAGCCGCAGCAGCCAGAGCCTTGGCAGCGTCCTGGATCATGTCCGGGCCGGGCCAATACCAGACCATGTGCGCGATTGGGAAGTAGATCAGCGTGACCCAGAGCGGGATGAAGAGCGCAATCGCCGCGAACTTCATGCGCTCGGCAAAGGCGCCGACGATGAGGGCGGGCGTGATCGCTGCGAAGGTCATCTGGAAGCACATATAGATGAGCTCCGAGATGTTGGCGTCGACCGAGAAGGTCGCAGCCTTCGAGTCGGTGGTGACGCCCATCATGAAGGCCTTGGAGAAGCCGCCGATGAAGTCCGAGCCGCCGGTGAAGGTGAGGCTGTAGCCGTACACGGCCCAGATCACGGTGACGACGCAGACGGTGTAGAACACCTGCATCAGGACCGAGAGCATGTTCTTGGAGCGGACGAGGCCGCCGTAGAACAGCGCGAGGCCGGGGATCGTCATCAACAGCACGAGCACTGTCGATGTCAGCATCCAGGCGTTGTCTCCCTTGTTGACCGTTGGCTCGGCATAGGCTGCGGTCGCAGCGAACAGGCCGACTGCGAGAGCCGCCAATCCCGCGCCATAGGGACGCTTAAACGTCATTTCATTTACTCCTGATTGAATTTTGATTGAGCGCGAAATCAAAGGGCCGCAGCATCGGCCTCGCCGGTGCGGATGCGAACCGCATGGTCGAGATTGATGACGAAGATCTTGCCGTCGCCGATCTGACCGGTTTTCGCGGCGGTCGTGATGGCGTCGATGGTCTTGTCGACCTGGTCGGAGGCGACAGCGACCTCGATCTTGATCTTGGGCAGGAAGCTCACGGCATATTCGGCGCCGCGATAGATTTCCGTATGGCCCTTCTGGCGGCCATATCCCTTGACTTCCGTCACCGTGAGACCGTGAACGCCGATGGCGGTCAGGGCGTCACGGACTTCTTCCAGCTTGAATGGCTTAATAATCGCCATAACAATTTTCATGGGTCCTATCCCCGCTTGGGCCCGGTCCGGACGTGGCCGGGCGTTTCTCGACTGGTTCGCCACGAGGGAGAAAGTTCACTACGCGGGCACAGCCAGGACCCCTAGAATCAAATGCCGTGCCAGATCGGGCGTGTTGGCTAACGGACTATGAAAACGGGTGTTTTCGCGTTTGGCGCGTATTGCGGTGCGGTGCGCTATTACGCCGCGCTCAATACCTGACCATGCCTGATTAAAATAAAGGCACGACAAGCTGCCGACACATTGATGCTCATGCGTCGGGCAGCAGAAAGGTATTTTCGTAAGGGGGACGCCCATTGCAGGGCTTGTCGTGCGGCGAAATATCGGACCCCTGCCTGGTGTGCTCACGGAATGCGCGCAACCGGCCAAACAGCTTAAGCGGGGCGAGCTCGCCGGACGGTTGCAGGCAGAGACCGTCAGGCGGCGCTGCGTTCCGTGAACAACCGGTCGATCAGCCCCCAGTCGACCGCCTGCTGCGCGGTCATGAAGTGGTCGCGGTCCAGGGTCCGTTCCACGTCCGGTTCGGGGCGCCCGCAATGCTGGGCATAGAGCCGGATGATGCGCCGCTTGGTTTCCTGCATCTCGGTGGCATGGATCAGGATGTCGGACGCCTGGCCCTGAAAGCCGCCGAGCGGCTGATGCACGTGAAGGCTCGCATTGGGCAGGGCGGCGCGGTGACCGGGCTCGCCGGCCATCAGCAGGAACGAGCCCATCGAGCGCGCGGTGCCCATGCACAGCGTATGCACCGGCGCCTTGATGAATTGCATGGTGTCGTACATCGCAAGGCCAGCGGTGACCACGCCGCCATAGGAATTGATGTAGAGATTGATCGGCTTGTTCGGATTCTCCGCCTCCAGGAACAAGAGCTGCGCGCAGACGAGGCCCGACATCGCATCATTGACCTCGCCGTTGAGGAAGATGATGCGCTCGCGCAGCAGGCGCGAATAGATGTCGAAGGATCGTTCGCCGCGGGCGGATTGTTCGACGACCATAGGGACGAGCTGAAGCATGTCGCGCATCGGCGACCTCCATGTCTGCGGGTGGTGAAGTGGTGTTGGTGTTAGGCGGCCGCGCGCATCAGGCAGCCATTGCTGTTGGCCGGCTGCGGCAGCTTCATGCAGGTTTGCTGGATGATGCGGAAGCGGGTGCCGCCATCCTCGTTCGGTTCGATCCGGAAGATGACATGGCTTTCGCGAAACGGCGGTTCGGAATCGCGAAGCCGGTAGCGCACCTCCTGGCCTGGGATTGATGATTCCGGCTCGGCGCCCGCAAGGTCGCAATCCGGCAGCCAGCGCTCGCGCAACGCCGGAATGGTCACCGCGCGCCAGACCTTGGCCGGCGGCGCATCGAATTCATATTCGAGGACGAGAGCTGCGTCGGAGGGATCAGGCTTCGCGGCGTCGCTCATTGATCCATCTCCTTCAAGAGATCGGCGAGGGCATCCATGCGTTTCGGCCAATAGGCGCGGTAGCGCGCAAGCCAGGTCCCGATGGCGAGAATTCCTTCGGGATCGACTTCGTAATTCACAAAGCGGCCCTGCCGCTGTTCGCGCACCAGGCCCGCCCCGCGCAGCACCGCAAGATGCTGCGACATCGCCGGTTGGCTGATCTCTAATCCGTCGCGCAAAGCGCTCGCATTCAGGCTTCCGCCGGCAAGCTTCTCAAAGACCTTGCGGCGGGTCGGGTCGGCCAGCGCCTTGAAGATGTCAGCTTCGATCATGGCAACACATAAGCACGTGCTTATGTGTTGCGCAAGCCCAATTACTGCAGCGCTTCGCCGTGCTGCGAAATATCCAGCCCTTCGAGCTCGTGCTCCCGCGAGACGCGCAACGGCACGAACAGGCTGACCAGCTTGAGCAGGACGAAGCTCACGCCTGCCGACCAGACGAAGGTGACGGCGACCCCATACAGCTGGATCAGAAGCTGCTGCGGATGGCCTTCGAGCAGGCCGGCGGTGCCGCCGATGGCGCTGGTTGCGAACACGCCGGCCAGCAGGGTCCCGGTCAGGCCGCCGATGCCGTGGACGCCGAACACGTCGAGCGAATCGTCATAGTCGAAGCGGTGCTTCAGCCAGGTGCAGGCCCAGTAGCAGACCAGGCCTGCGATCACGCCGATGACGATACCGTGCCAGGGCGCCACGAATCCCGAGGCCGGCGTGATGGTGCCGAGGCCGGCGACCGCGCCGGAGATCATGCCGAGCACGGACGGCTTGCGCCGCGTCGACCATTCGATCGCGCCCCAGGTCAGCGCGCCGGAGCAGGCCGCGAGATGGGTCGCGATGATCGCCAGCACCGCGCGCGAATTGGCTGCGCCCGCCGAGCCGCCGTTGAAACCGAACCAGCCGACCCACAACAGGCCGGTGCCCATCACCGCGAGCGATAGATCGAACGGCGAAAGATTTTCGGTGCCGTAGCCGTGACGGCGTCCCATCACCTTCGCCGCAACGAGGCCGGCGGTGCCGGCGGACAGATGCACCACGAGGCCGCCGGCGAAATCCAGCACGCCCATGCTGGCGAGGAAGCCGCCGCCCCACACCCAATGCGCCAGCGGAATGTAGACGAAGATGAACCATGCGACCGAGAAGAGGAGATAGGCGGAGAACCGCATCCGGTCGGCGACCGCGCCCGCGACCAGCGCCACCGTGATGATCGCAAACGTCATCTGGTACAGCATGAACAGCGCTTCCGGGATCGTCTTCGCCGCCGGGTTGACGCTGTCCATGGTCATGCCGGCGAGGAACCAGCGGTCGAGCGTGCCGATCCATGGGCCGTCGCCGACGAAGCACAGCGAATAGCCGAAGGCGACCCAGAGAATGGAGATGATCGTCACCGCGGCGAGGCTCTGCGCCATGGTGGCGAGCACGTTCTTCTTGCGCACCATGCCGGAATAGAACAGCGCGAGCCCCGGGATCGTCATCATCAGCACCAATGCGGTGGCGACAATCATCCAGGCGGTGTCGGCGGTGTTGATCTCTGAGCCCGCGGCGCGCGCCGGCGAAGCCATGATCGACACAAGCCCGATCGGCGCGGCAATAGCAGCCGCGCGGCGCAACAATCCCGCCATGTCGTTTCCCCCAGCTATTGATTGCGTCGCACGCCGTGGCGCCGTTGCCCGGTGCGATCGAAGAAGAAGAGCGTTTTCGAGCGAAGTGGATACCGGTTCGCGTACGGAAAACGCGTCAAAACAAGAATCTAGAGCGCGTCGCTGTCGGTCTCGCCGGTGCGAATGCGGGTCGCGTGATCAATCGGCGTGACGAAGATCTTGCCGTCACCGATCTGGCCGGTGCGCGCGGTCGCGGTGATGACGGCGACCGCCTTCTCGGCGATATCGGAGGCGACCGCGATCTCGATCCGCAGCTTCGGCAGGAAATTCACCACGTACTCAGCGCCGCGATAGATCTCGGTGTGGCCCTTTTGGCGGCCATAGCCCTTCACTTCGGTCACGGTCATGCCGTGGACGCCGATCGCCGTCAGTGCCTGGCGGACTTCATCGAGCTTGAAGGGTTTGATGATCGCGACGACGAGTTTCATGGTCAGGCCTATTCCCCGGGATGCGCCGCGCCGTATGTCCCCGGCGCTGCGTCAATCTGGCATCTTTCCGGGCAAATGGCATAAAAAAGTTGCAGATTGAAGCGGAAAATCGTTGGGCAATGTGAACGGCCGCCTCTGTACAGGGCAGCCGTTCATCCTCCACAATGCGTTTTTGGCATGGATGCGATGAACCCAAGCGTCGCGGCCGGTACAAAACTATGTTTGAGGGGGACGCTTCATGGCGAGTTGGTTCTACGCATCCGAGGGCAAGCAGCAGGGGCCCTACCAGGAAGGGCAATTCCGCGACCTCGTCGCCCAGGGAGTCGTGCGCCCCGATACGCTGGTGTGGTCGGAGGGCATGGCCGGCTGGCAGAAGGCGGCCGAAATCCCTGGCCTGATCAGCGGCGGCGGTGCGCCCCCGATGATGCCGGCTGGCGGCCCGCCGATGATGGGCTACGGCGGCGGTGGCGGCGGAGGATCGCTGGCGGTCGATTTCGGCATCCTCGAGTTCACCTGGCGCAGCATCGTGATGCTGATCGGCATGTGCTTCATCATCCCGGTGCCGTGGGTGTTCGTCTGGTACACGAAATGGATCGTGTCCTGCGTGAAGGTCCCCGGACGGCCCAATCTCAGCTTCACCGGCAATGCGATGGCGCTGGTGCCCTGGTATTTCGGCTTCATCGTTCTGGCGATCGTGATCGGGTTGATCGGCGTCCCCTTGCTGAGCAATTTGCTGTTCATCGCCCAGATCGTTCTCTACTGGCTCCTGATCAAATGGATGGTCGCGAACCTCGCCTCCAACGGGCAGCCGCTCGGCCTGAGCTTCACCGGCACGGTCTGGGCCTATGTCGGCTGGAGCCTGCTGTTTGCGATCTCCATCATCACCATCATCGGCTGGGCCTGGGTCGCCGCGGCTCAAATGCGCTGGTTCTGCCGCAGCATCGAAGGCACGCGGCGCGAGATCGTCTTCAACGGCAGCGGTCTCGGGATTCTCTGGCGGGGCATCGTGGCTGCATTCCTTTGCGGCTTCATCATCCCGATCCCGTGGGTGTATCGCTGGATCATGAACTGGTTCGCGTCGGAGACCGTCCTGGCTCCGCGAGGATCGCTCCGGACCTGACCTCGAGAGGCATAAGCGCGATCGATCGTGCTTATGCCTCTCAGGCTTTCCGTTCGCGCACCGAGCCTTCTTGCGCGACGGAAGCCACCAGCGTGCCGTCGGGCTTGAAGATCGAGCCGCGGGTCAAGCCGCGGCCGCTTCGGGCGCTTGGCGAATCCTGTGCGTAGAGCAGCCATTCGTCGGCGCGGAACGGGCGGTGAAACCACATCGCGTGGTCGAGGCTCGCCGGCATCATGCGCTTGTCGAACAGGGTGCGGCCGTAGCGCGCCATGATCGCATCCAGCAGCGAGAAGTCGGACGCGTAGGCCAGCGCGCACATGTGCAGCGCCGGATCGTCCGGCAGCGTCGCCGCGGTCTTGATCCAGACATGGATGCGGCCGTCCTCGATCTTTTGGCCGAAATAACGGCCGAGCTCGACCGGGCGCAGCTCGATCGGACGATCGGATTCATAATAGCGGCGGATGAACTCCGGCATTTCCTTGAACATCGGCTGCTTCGCCACCTCCTCCGCCGTCAGCTTTTCCGGCCGCGGCACGTCGGGCATCTTGTCCTGGTGATCGAACGCGCTCTCTTCCTCGGCATGGAACGACACCATGATCGAGAAGATCGCGTTGCCGTGCTGAATCGCGGTGACGCGTCGCGTCGAGTAGCTCTTGCCGTCGCGCAGGCGCTCGACCTGGTAGATGATCGGGATCTGCGGATCGCCCGGCAGGACGAAATAGCAATGCAGCGAATGCGGCAGCCTGCCCTCGACGGTGCGGCACGCTGCAACCATCGCCTGCCCGATCACCTGGCCGCCGAACACCCGTTGCCAGCTGGTCTTCGGACTGTTGCCGCGGAACAGATTCACCTCGAGCTGTTCGAGGTCGAGGATCGAGATGAGGTCGATCAGGCTCTTGGACATGGAATTCAGCTTTCGCCTTGCCGCCCCGGCTTCGCTGCTCCGGAATGACACAATGGGGGCTTTCCGCCCTTGTTTCACCGCACTGTTTCGCCCACCTCAAGTCTGCTAGCAAGGCCAGGATTTAGCCGGGAATTGGGTATGTCGGTACAGGGTAGCATTGTCATCGGTGGCGGCGCGTTTGCGGGCCTGGCGCTGGCGCTGGCGTTGCGCCAGGGACTCGGCCCCGAGATCCCCGTCATCGTCGCCGACCCCGCGCTCTCCACACGTCCGAGCCGGGACCCGCGCGCGACTGCGATCGTGGCCGCCTGCCGCCGCCTGTTCGAGGCGATCGGCGCCTGGGATGACGTCAAGGGCGAGGCGCAGCCCATCCTCGACATGGTCGTCACCGATTCCAAGCTGGAAGACGCCACCCGTCCGGCGTTCCTCAACTTTGCCGGCGATGTCGCGCCGGGCGAGCCCTTCGCGCATATGGTCGAGAACCGCCGCCTGATCGATGCGCTGGTGGTCCGCGCCGAGGCCGAGGGCATTGATCTCCGCGCGACCACCGTGTCGTCTTACGACGCGCGAGCCGAGGGCATCGATGTGACGCTCGGCGACGGCAGCGTCATTGCGGCGAGCCTCCTGGTTGCGGCCGACGGCGCGAAGTCGAAACTGCGCGAGCGCGCCGGCATCGCCACCCATGGCTGGGAATACGATCAATCCGGCATCGTCGTCACCGTCGGCCATGATCGCGATCATGAAGGCCGCGCCGAAGAGCATTTTCTGCCGGCGGGTCCGTTCGCGATCCTGCCGCTTTCGGGCAAGCGCTCCTCGCTGGTCTGGACCGAGCGCCGCAGCGAAGCCGCGCGTATCATTGCGTTGAGCGATGAGGAATTTCACGGCGAGCTCGAGCAGCGCTTCGGCCTGCATCTCGGCGAGGTGAAGGCGCTCGACAAGCCGCGCGCGTTTCCGCTGTCCTATTTCGTCGCACGCTCCTTCATTGCCCAGCGCCTCGCGCTGGTCGGCGATTCCGCCCACGTCATCCACCCCATCGCGGGCCAGGGTCTCAACATGGGACTGAAGGACGTCGCCGCACTGGCCGAGGTCGTGGTCGATGCCGCGCGGCTCGGCATGGATATCGGCGCCGCCGACGTGCTCGAACGTTACCAGCGCTGGCGCCGCTTCGACACGATGGCCATGGGCGTTGCCACCAACTCGCTGAACTTCCTGTTCTCCAACCAGTCGACGCTGTTGCGCACGGTGCGCGACATCGGCCTCGGCCTCGTCGACCGCGCCCCGCCGCTGAAGAACCTGTTCATCCGCCAGGCCGCGGGTCTGACCGGTGAGATACCGCGGTTGCTGAAGGGCGAGGCGCTGTAGTTTTTTCCTGTCGTCCCGGACAAGCGCGCCTCAAGCGCGCACAGATCCGGGACCCATACGCCGCAGCAATAGTTTTGCGAAGACTCGGAGTGACCAGCTCGCGCAACAACCCAATTCGGTGGTTATGGGTCCCGGCCCCCGTGCGCAATTGCGCACTAGGCCAGGACGACACCTGGGGTGTGGTGCGGTCATCGCGCCAAACGACCAACGGGCCACAAGTCTCTCAATCGATCTTGCGAGCCTCTTCCGGCAGCATGATCGGAATGCCGTCGCGGATCGGATAGGCGAGCTTGGCGCTGCGCGAGATCAGCTCCTGCTTTGCAGAATCGAACTCCAGCGGGCCCTTGGTCAGCGGGCAGACCAAAATCTCCAGCAATTTGGGATCGACGCTGGCTTCGGGGCGTTCGGTGGGCGCGTTCATTGGGGTCTCCGACGGTCGGTTGCCTCTAGCATAAAAAATCGTAGCAGCCCATTGCGTCGCTCAAGCCGAAGCCATCCGCAGGATCTCGTCGAGCAGGCCCTCGAGCCGCGCGGCCGGCAATGGCGGGCCCGACAGGGCGAAGCCGAGAAACGTCCAGTACAGGATTTGGGCGCGGGCTCGCGCCGTCGCCGCCTCGAACCCGCGCTTCCTCAGCAACTCTTCGATATAGTCGAGCCTGCGCCGGTCGATGGCACGCACCGCCGTCTGTGCCGCCGCATCGAAGGCCGCCCAGTTCCGCACCGCGCGCTCGAGGTCGAGCCGCGCGCCAAAAGTCCTGCGCAGCAGCGCTTTCAGCGGCTCGTCGCTATCCGCCTCGACATCGGCGATGATCTGCTCGGCCGCGATCTCGCGCCAGCGCTTCAGGAGAGCGGCATGGAATGCGCCGAGATCGGCGAAATGCCAATAGAAGCTGCCGCGCGAGACCCCCATGGCTTTCGCCAGCGGATCGGCCTTCAGCGCGGTGAAGCCGTCTCGCGCGAGCGCCTTCAGGCCCTGTTTGATCCAGTCGTCGGCGGTCAGCTGTTCGGCCATGTCGGGTTCCGGATGCAAACATACACTAGTGTATTGACAGCCGGCAGGCCAGCGCCTATTTCACCATACATAACTGTATGGACCATATTTGCAGGGAGCTTTGACGATGCGTGATCTCTTGCTCCAGTGCGCCGGGGTCTTGACCATTGCCGTGGCCCTCATTCATGGCATTCTCGGCGAGACCAAGGTCTTTGCCCGCGCCCGCATCGAGCCGGAGCGGCTCCGCACCCTGATCCGCCTGGTCTGGCAGGCCTCGACCGTCGCCTGGATCGGCGGCGGTGTGCTCCTGATCGCGGCGCCCTGGATGCAATCGGAGCCGGCGCGCCACTGGATCGTCGTCACCATGGCCGGCGTGTTCGGCTTCGCTGCTTTCGCCAACGCATGGGCCACGCGCGGCCGGCATTTTGGATGGATGGCGCTAAGTGCCGTCGTCGCGATGGCGGTTGCCGGCTACTGAGCGGCGCGCCCGATCTGCTTGCCATCAAACCGTGAGACGTAAGGCCGCAGTGTCGCTGTAAACACGCGCTGCATACGGAGAGCGCTGAGCTTTTTCGGATCGTTAGAATAACTCTAAAGCCAACTGCTTCTGAACCGCATTGACTTCATCATGTGCTTTGCTTCCTTCGGTCCCGCTTCGCCTGCCGGCGCAGCGCCCACGACAGAAGAGGAGACGTTCGTGAAGGTTATTCGTGTTGTTGCCGTTGCATTGACGATCGGGATTGGCATGGGATCGGCAGCCTTGGCCGATGGTTTCAAGGACTGCACCAAGCTCGACAAGGCGTCGTGGAAGCCGGCGAGCGACGCCGAAGCCAAGGCCAAGGCGCTCGGCTACGAGGTGCGGCGCTCCAAGATCGAAGGCTCGTGCTACGAGGTCTACGGCGTCAAGGAAGGCAAGCTTTACGAGCTGTTCTACAGCCCAGAAGATCTCAGCCTGAAGCACACGATTGCGAAGTAGACCGCGCGAGATGGTCTGCGCGCAAATGGTCTGCGCAAAGTCATGCCTGAGGGTGGTCCTCGCTTGATCGAAGAAACGGTGCCGCACGCACGCGGGGGGTCCGACCGGACCCCCGCGGATCGAACCGCCGCGCGGACAGTCGCGGTCTGGGACCTCCCGCTGCGGCTCTGGCACTGGGCGCTCGCGGCTTGCGTTCTGGCCGCGTGGTCCACGCCGACCGTCTATGACGGACTTCACCGCATCGTCGGTTATGCCGTACTCGGCCTTCTTGCGTTCCGTCTGGTCTGGGGCTTTTGGGGAAGCCGCTATTCGCGCTTTCGCATGGTCGGCGTCAGACTTCGGGCCGCGCCGGGTTATCTCTGGAATCTGCGCCGCGGCATCACCGGCCGCTATATCGGTCTCAATCCAGCCGGCACGTTGATGCTGGTGGCGCTGCTGGTCTCGCTCGCGGTCTCGACGATATCAGGCGCGATGTCGGTGACCGTCACTTTCTTCGGCGTCTGGTGGATCGAGGACACCCACCACTATTCATCCGACGCGGTCATCGTCCTGGTCGTGCTGCACGTCCTGGGCGTGCTGTTGATGGGGCGTCTCCAGCGCGAGAACCTGATCCGCGCGATGATCACCGGCCGCAAACGAATCCGCGGGCACCTCTAAGCAGCACCGGGTTAATTCAAGCGGATGGAGCCTTGGGCCCGCCTAAACCCGTGGTTGCACGAGAATTAAGTCCTTCGCCCGCACCGGCTACCGCCAAACGGCGCCATTGTCGAGGTTGGGTTTACCTCCCGATAGGCATGCAACCGGGCATTGCAAGAAATTAACGTGACCAAAGCCAATCGGATCAATCGTCGAGCTTATTGACGAGGGAGGCGATTTCGATGTTCCGCGTTTTTACCTGCCTCACGGCAGAGCACGATTGGCGGCTTGTCATGCTCGCCGGTCTGGTTTGCTTCGCCGCAAGCATTGTAGCCGTCAGCATCTTTCATCGAGCGAACGCATCGCGCGCCTGGACGCGACTGATCTGGATTGCGATCGCCGGTGCCGCCATCGGTTATGGAATCTGGGCAACGCATTTTGTGGCAATGCTTGCCTACGAGCCCGGCGTCTCGACCGGTTACGCCATCACGCTGACAGCTTTGTCGCTCGCCGCAGCGATGATCCTGACGTCGGCAGGTTTTGGCGTTGCCGTCGGCAGCCCCGGCCGCTGGCGCGCGGCTGCCGGTGGCGGCATCATCGGCGGCGGTATTGCGAGCATGCACTATCTGGGCATGTCGGCCCTCGAAGTGCCTGGTCGCGTGACCTGGTCGCCGGAGCTGGTGCTCATCTCGATCGCCCTCGGCATGGTCCTAGGCTACGCCGCACTTGCGGTCGCCCTGGGTCGCAAGGACAGGTGGGGGACCTTCGCTGCGGCGCTGCTGCTGACGCTCGCCATCGTGTCGCATCATTTCACAGCTATGGGGGCGGTACAGATCGTTCCAGACCCGACGCTGGCAAGCGACACCCTGTCGCTTTCTCCCGGCTTCCTCGCCGTGGCAATCGCGGGCGTGGCCCTGTCGGTGCTCGGGATGAGTTTTGTGGGCGTGCTGGCGGATCGCCGGCTTGCGACCAGAACCAGCCGATTCGAGGAAGTTATCACTCAGCTTTCGTTTGCCAGGCAACAGGTGGAAGATTCGCAAAAGGAAATCCAGGACCAGAAGATCAGGCTCGACACGGCCATCAACAACATGGTCGAGGGCCTTTGCATGTTTGACACGGAGAAGCGGCTCGTCGTCTGCAACGAGCGCTATGCCCTGCTCTATCGGCTGCCGCCGGAACTGCTGAAGACGGGGACGCCGCACGTCGACATCATCAAGCACCGCGTTGTGAACGGCATCCTCAAGGGCGATACGAGCGAGGGCGCTGCCGGGCAATACATCTCGAGACTGGCTGCGTTGCCGTTCGACACAGTCTCGAGCAGGATCGACGAGTTTGCGGATGGTCGGTTGATCTGCGTGACGCGACAGCCGATGCCCGGCGGCGGATGGGTGGCCACGCATCTTGATGTTACGGAGCAACGCCGGTCCGAGGCCAAAATCACCCATATGGCGCAACACGATGCGTTGACCGACCTGCCAAATCGGGTGCTGCTCAGAGAGCGGATGGAGCATGCCATTGCAGTTACGCGCAATGGTGGTCTTGATCTTGCCGTGCTCATGCTTGACCTCGATCGCTTCAAGGAAGTCAATGACACGCTTGGACATCCGGCGGGCGATTCCCTGCTGCGCGCCGTCGCGGCGCGTTTGCGCGAATGCACCACGGAAACGGCGTTGATCGCCCGACTGGGCGGGGACGAGTTCGCGGTGATCGACTACGTGACCAGCCCGGCCGTGGAGGCCGCGACCCTCGCCGAGAACATCAGAAAGGCGCTTTGCAAACCCTTCGACCTCGGCGATCACCGGGTCACCGTAGGCACCAGCATCGGCATTGCCATCGCGCCGCGCGACGGCAATGATCCCGACGCGATCATGAAGAGCGCCGATCTCGCCCTCTACTCGGCCAAGAATGGTGGACGTGGCGCATTCCGTTTCTTCGAGCCGGAACTCGACGAGATCATGCATGCGCGACGGAATCTGGAGCGCGACTTGCGCGATGCGCTTGCCGACGGTCAATTCGAGCTCTATTACCAGCCATTCATCGACGCCGCGACCGGTAAGACCAGGGGCTTCGAGGCCCTGCTGCGCTGGCACCACCCGCAGCGAGGTCTGGTCATGCCGGGCGAATTCATCCCGCTTGCGGAGGAGACCGGCCTGATCGTGCCGCTGGGGGAATGGGTCCTGAGGACGGCCTGTGCGGAAGCCGCAAAATGGCCTGTCGATCTCAGCATCGCGATCAACCTGTCTCCCGCTCAATTCAGGAGCAAGGAGCTTGTGCCGGTCGTTGTCAGCGCGCTGGCGAGTTCGGGTGTGGCGCCGCACAGGCTCGAGCTCGAAGTTACGGAGACAGCGATCATGCATGACAGCGAAGCTGTATTCGAGGCCCTCGGTCAGCTGCGCCAACTCCGTGTGCGAATCGCCCTGGACGATTTCGGCACCGGCTATTCTTCTCTGAGCTTTCTGCAAAGATTCCCGTTCGACAAGATCAAAATCGACCGCAGCTTCGTCAGCGAACTGACCAGCGCGAGGGCAGAGGCGCAACATCTCGCGCGAGCAGTGGTTCGTTTCGCAGTCAGCTTGAGCAAGACCACGACCGCCGAAGGCGTCGAAACGAGGGAGCAGCTGGACATCCTGCGTGAAGACGGCTGCGCCGAAACGCAAGGCTACTATTTCAGCCGGCCGATGCCTGCATCCAGCATCGCGAAAATGCTGCTGCGAGATGACGGAGCAGCCGTCTGCGCTGCGTGAGCGTTCAGGCCGTCACTGCAGCGGCGGATCGCCTGAGGTGCGTTTTTTGGCGAGATCCATCTCGGTGACCGCGATCAAAATTTCGGCGCGGGTCTTCAGGTCGGGCGCTTCCAGCATCGCCTGCTTCTCGGCCACACCATAGGGCGACATCATCGCCAGCGCGTTGACGAGCGCCTCGTTGGGAGCGGTCTCGACGCCCTCCCAGTCGACCTTGAGGTTGTTGGCCTTCAGAAAGTCCGCCAGCACCGTCAGCAGTGCTTCGCGATCGACCTCCTCCTCGCCCATGCGCGGCGTGAAATCGTCGACGAAGGCGAAGAAATCCACCTTGCACTGCCGGTAGGCGGTGAGCACTTCGAGCTCCTCGAGCACTTTGAAGCGCGAGACACCGGTGAGCTCGAGGATGTAGCGGCCGTCGCCAGATTCCGCGAGTTGGGTGATGCGGCCGACACAACCGACGCGGAACAGCGCCGGCTTGTCGGAATTCTTGGGCGAGTGCGCGATGTCGGGCTGGATCATGCCGATCAGGCGATGGCCATCGCGGAAGGCATCGTCGATCATCGCGAGGTAGCGCGGCTCGAAGATGTTGAGCGGCATCTGCCCGCGCGGCAGCAGCAGCGCGCCCGGCAACGGAAACACCGGAAGGATCTCCGGAAGGTCGGCGGGCCCGCGATATTCGATGTTGATCGGCATCTGCCGGGTCCCCTGGCCTTGCCAGCGCGCGTCAGGAAAACAGGATGATCGACAAGCGCTTGCGTCCCTCGACGGTTGCATCGTCCGTGCCGCCCCAGGCCTCGAAGAACTGCACCAGCTGCTTGCGGGCGCCGTCGTCGTTCCATTTGCGGTCGCGCTTGACGATCGCGAGCAGCTGCTCGGTGGCAGCTGCCCGGTTGCCTTGGGCGTTGAGCGCGATCGCGAGGTCGAATCGGGCCTGATGATCGAGCGGGTTTGCGGCGACTTTCTGTTCCAGCTCGGCGACAGGCCCGAGCTGCTCCGCCTGCTCGGCCAGATCGATCGCGGTCTGCACGGCTTTCACGGCCGGGTCGTTGCGCTTGGATTCCGGCACCATGGCGAGCGTCTGCTTGGCCTGCTCCATCGCACCGGAGACGGCGTAGCATTTCGCGAGCCCGGCCAGGGCTGCGATGTTGGTCGATTCGAGCTGCAGCACTTCCGCGTAGATCTGCGCGGCCGCGGCGGCATCGCCCTCGGCGAGCACGGCCTCGGCTTCCTGGAGGATTTCCGCGATATTCGGCTCACCCGGCGCGGTCACGCCCTTGGTCAGCTTCTCGATGAAGGCGTTGAGCTGGCTCTCCGGGACCGCACCCATGAAGCCGTCGGCCGGCTGGCCGTTGACGAAGGCGATCACCGCCGGAATCGACTGGATGCCCATCTGGCCCGGGATCGCCGGGTGCTGGTCGATGTTCATCTTGACCAGCTTGACCTTGCCCTTGGCGGCCTTGACCGCTTTTTCCAGCAAGGGCGTGAGCTGCTTGCAGGGGCCGCACCACTCCGCCCAGAAGTCGATCAGCACCGGCTGGCGCTTCGATTCCTCGATGACGTCCTTCACGAAGGTCTGGGTGGTCGTGTCCTTGATCAGATCGGCGGCAGCCGGGCCCGCTGCTCCGTTACCCTGGTCGATGATCGTCACGGGATCCCCTCGTCTGATGTCTGGAATTGGCGGGTCTTTAGCACGTCGCCAATTCATATGCTTCGCTGTTGGCCCTAAATTGGGCCGGGACGGCCGAATTTCAATCCGTGCGTGCCGATTCGACGGTTCCGGGGCCTTTTTGGGTCATTTGGCCGCGTTCGGGTCTATATCGGGCCTCCGATTGCGCATCTATGCCGCCGGTAGCTGTTGCATTCCCCTCCCGCTTTTGGCATACGACAGCCGTTGCCGGCGCAGTCATGTGACCGACACAGGATGCGGGTGTAGCTCAGTGGTAGAGCACGACCTTGCCAAGGTCGGGGTCGAGGGTTCGAGCCCCTTCGCCCGCTCCAATTTTTCCCAAAGCATCCAGCCGGACCGGACGGGCACGTGGTTTTCCACGCCGCTGGCGGCTGTATTGGGTAACGAATGACAATCCTGGTCACAGGCAGCGCGGGCCATCTCGGCGAGGGCCTTCTCCGCACGCTCCGCGGGCGCGGTTCGTCTGTGCGTGGGATCGACCTGAAGCCATCGCCCTTCACCGACGCTGTCGGCTCGATCGTCGATTCCGATTTCGCGCGGCGCCAGATGGACGGCGTCACCGCGGTGATCCACACCGCGACGCTGCACAAGCCGCATGTGGCGACCCACAGCAAGCAAGCCTTCATCGACACCAACGTCACCGGCACGCTCAATCTGCTTGAAGCGGCTGTGGCGGCCGGCGTGCGCAGTTTTGTCTTCACCAGCACCACCAGCGCGTTCGGCTCGCAGCTCCGCTCCGAGGCGGGACAGGCCGCGGTGTGGGTCACCGAGGACCTGCCGCCGATCCCGAAGAACATCTACGGCACGACCAAGCTGATGGCCGAGACCCTTTGCGAGCTGTTCTGTCGCGAGCGCGGCCTGCCTGTCGTGGTCTTGAGGACCTCGCGCTTCTTTCCGGAAGACGATGACGATCCGGCGATGCGGTCGGCTTACGCGCCGGAGAACGCGCAGGCCAACGAGCTGCTCTATCGCCGGCTGGATATCGCGGACGCGGTGAGCGCCCATCTGCTCGCAGTCGAGCGCGCGCCGAACATCGGATTTGCCCGCTACATCCTGTCGGCCACAAGCCCGTTCGAGCAGCGCCACCTGACTGCGCTGGCGCGCGACGCGGCCGGTGTGGTGCGCGAGCTCTATCCGGATTGTCCGGAGCTCTACGCGGCGCGCGGCTGGCGCCTGTTCCCCGCGATCGATCGCGTCTATGTCAACGAGCGCGCGCGGCACGAGCTCGGCTGGCGGCCCGAATTCGACTTCGCGCATGTCCTGAACTGTCTTCGCGATGATCGCGATTTTCGCAGCACGCTGGCGCGCGATATCGGATCGAAAGGCTATCATGAGACGATTTTCGACGATGGTCCCTACCCCGTCGCCCCGTAGCCGCCACCTTTGCTAATTCGCTCGACTCGTCAGATGTCTACCCGGAATCACCGGCAGCAAGATGGCCGGAGCCGTTCTACTGTGCATGGGGTTGTTTTCGCGTTTTTTTGTTCCGAACCTCCTGCTGCCTGTAAATTAGCCGCGCGTGATCTTGATTCCGCGCTGCAGCGAGAGCGTTGTTGTCGCGGCGTTCGCCATCATTGACTTTCCGTCTCAATTTTTACTGAGCGCTATCGCATCGCACGCGGCGCGCTTCTCACCGCTCGCAGATGTGCTAACCTTTCTGCGTCTGTCCTCTCGACAGAGTCCGAACTTCGCCTCTCGACAGCAAAATAAAATAAATGTGCAGCCCTGACGGCTGCCTTAGGGGAGTGACGCGATGAAATTCCATCGATCCGTCTTTCAATCCATCCTGGCGCTTGCAGCGGTTGCCCTTCTCGCGGGGACAAGCGTCGGTCACGCGCAGCAGCAGGACAAGAACAAGCCGCTGAAGAAATACGAATCCGGCACCAAGGAGTTCTGGACCCATCCGCCGGACGACTGGTTCCTCGGCGACGAGACCGAGGCGCAGAAGGGCCTGGCGCCGCCGTCGGGGCCGCCGACCGGCGCCTCCGACGCCGAACTCGCCAATATCGTCAAGAAGGTCAAGCTGCCGGCTGGCTTCAAGATGGAGGTCTACGCCTCCGGCGTGCTGGCCGCGCGGCAGATGGCCTGGGGTGACAAGGGCACGCTGTTCGTCGGCTCGTTCGGCCTCGGCAACGTCTACGCGATCAAGGACAACAACGGAAAGAAAGAGGTCAAGACCATCCTCAAGGGGCTGAACATGCCCACGGGTCTGGCCGTCAAGGACGGTGCGCTCTACGTCATCGCGGTCGACAAGCTGATCCGCTACGACGACATCGAAAACAAGCTCGACAATCCCGGCGAGGGCAAGGTCGTCTATGACGACATGCCGTCCTATGCCGCGCATGGCTGGAAGTACATCGCGGTCGACAAGGAAGGCTGGTTCTACATTCCGTTCGGACCGCCCTTCAACATCGGCGTGCCCCCGACCAGCGTCTCGCAGATCCGCCGCGTCGATCCCAAGACCGGCAATGCGGAAATCTACGCGCTCGGCGTTCGCAACTCGGTCGGCGGCGACGTCGATCCGCGCACCGGTAAGTTCTGGTTCACCGAGAATGCCCGCGACTGGATCAGCGACGATCTGCCCTCGGACAAGCTGAACATGATCAGCAAGATCGGCGAGCACTTCGGCTATCCCTACTGCCACCAGGGTGACCTGCCGGATACCAAGTTCGCGATGGGCCACAAATGCTCCGAGTTCACGCCGCCGGTGCTGAACCTCGGTGCTCACGTCGCTCCGCTCGGCATGAAGTTCTATACCGGCGACCAATTCCCGGCCGAGTACAAGAACAACATCCTGATCGCCGAGCACGGCTCCTGGAATCGTCACAAGTACCAGGGCGGCCGCATCATGCGCGTGATCGTCGGGCCCGACGGCAAGAACGCCAAGCAGGAGGTGTTCGCCTCCGGCTGGATCGAGGGCGACCAGGGCTATCTCGGCCGTCCCGACGACATCATCCTCGCCAAGGATGGCTCGATCCTCGTCGCCGACGATTGGGCCGGCGCGATCTACCGCATCAGCTACAGCAAGAAGTAGCGCAAGATGACACGAGGCTGCGGTGCCGAGCGGCGCCGCAGCCTTTCTCATTTCAATTTCGCACGCCGTCGTTTCTGATTGCGCGCCCCTTGCGCGCAAGCCCGGAACCCTTGGCCACGAACGCGGGTTATGGAATTCTCAGATGCGCCATTGCGCATCATAGCTCGCGCTTCTTCGCCCGGAATGGCGCGTTCGATAGATCGGAATCCCAATCATGCGCCGGCAGTTCATCTCGCACGCAATCAGCGCGGTTGCGCTTCTCGCGCTCGGTTCTCTCTCCGCAAGCGCCGCCGACAATGCTGCGATCAAGGAGAAGGCCGCCGTCTGCGCCGGCTGTCACGGCGAGAACGGCATCTCGCAGACCGAGAACATCCCTTCGCTCGCTGGCCAGCCCGATCAATTCCTGCAATGGCAGCTGGTGTTCTTCCGCGCCGGCTCGCGCAAGAACGATCAGATGCAGCCGATCGCCGAGGAGATCACCAACGAGGACGTCCGCAATCTCGGCGCCTATTTCGCCGCGCTGACGCCGCCGACAGCGGCGGAGGACAAGGATCCGGACCTGTCGAAAAAGGGCGCGCAAGTTGCCGCCGGCCGCCGCTGCGCCTCATGCCATACCGATAGCTTTGCCGGCACCAAGGCCGTCGCGCGGTTGGCGGGCCAGCGCGAGGAATACCTGGTCAAGGCGCTGCACGACTACAAGAGCAGCCAGCGCGTCGGCGGTGGCGGCGCCGCGATGGCCGATGTCGCCTATCACATGAGCGATGAGGAAATCACCGCCGTCTCGCACTATCTCGCGTATTTCAAATAGCGGAAGCTGCGGTCAGCCCGCCCGCTGCTTCTCATACGCCTTCAAATGCGTGTACGCGATGCGCAGCTTCGGCACCGGCACCTTGGCGGCATCGGCACGCTCGATGAGGTCGCCGATGACGTGATCGGCCTCGACCGGCAGGCCGGCCTTGACGTCGCGGAACATCGAGGCCGTCATCGGCGAACCCTCGGTGGTGAGGTTGCCCTTCACGCGCTCGAAGAACGGCCCGCCCGGCGTGTAGCCCGACGCGGCGGCGATCGCGCTGGTCTCGTCCAGCATGCCAAGCAGGAAATCCCTGCCGCCGGGAGCGGCGAGGATGTTGCCGACCGAGGTGCGCATCAGGCTGGTGGACGCAGCCAGCGAGGACAGGAACACCCACTTCTCCCACATGTCCTGCATGATGTTCTGGCTGGCGGTGGCCCCAACGATGCCGCTCTTGAAGGCCTCGTCGATCGCCTTGACCCGATCCGACAGCTTGCCATCGCGCTCGCCGTAATTGATCGACTGCATCGGCTGCAGCTGCACCACCTCACGCTTTTCGTCGAGCGTCGCGGCGATGGCGCAGAGGCCACCGAGCACGCGCTCCTTGCCGAACTTGCCGTCGAGGATGTCGAGATGCTTCATGCCGTTGAGCATCGGGATGATCGCGGTATTCGGCCCGACTGCTGCCGCGAACGACTTGATGGCGTCATCGAGGTCGAAGGCCTTGCAGCTGAGCAGCACGACGTCGAACTTGTCCTTGAGCGCGTCGGCCTGAACGGTCGGCGGATTTTTCAAGGTCACGTCGCCGTTCGGGCTCTTGATGACGAGGCCGGCGCTCGCGAGCTCGCTGGCGCGCCGCGGCCGGACCAGGAAGGTGACGTCGCGGCCCGCCTGCAACAGCCTGCCACCAAAATAGCCGCCGATGGCGCCAGCGCCGACCACGAGGATACGCATGGGATTGTCCTTGTTGTTTCTTGCTGTCGTCCTGGCGAAAGCCAGGACCCATTACCCCGACTGTATATTGTCGGGCAAGCTGGAGCCCCAGCTCGTCACAG
>NZ_JBVVPQ010000096.1:0-22180 GCF_055811695.1 Bradyrhizobium sp. MI1.3
CGCATCGGCTCGAGGATCACGTCGGCCTCGATGCCGATCTCGGCGAGCTGCTCCAGCACCATGAAGCGGTAGGAGGCGTTGGTGATGACGATCGGGCGATCGAACAGCGAGGCCTCCGACACGCGCAACAGCGTGTCCTGGAAGGTCGAGCGCGTGCCGAACAGCGGCAGGAATTGCTTGGGCCGCACCTCGCGCGAAGCCGGCCACAGCCGCGTTCCGGCACCGCCGCACATGATCAGGGGGATAATGCGTTTGTCCAAATCTGCAGCTCCTTATAAATTCCAACGCAATAAACGTCGAAGGGTTATACTATTCGGATTGGCGGCAAGACGCGAAAATTCGTAATAACCTTGATAGGGCTATCGGTTGCCTATTCCGCAAATCTGAGCGCTATTAATCAAGGCTTGCTTTTTTGGCGCCGGTCGTCTCCCAATTCCCTCCGTTTTCGAGTACGACCGGGGAATCCAACTCAGAGATCATTATGACAAAAAAACGTGCACTCATTACTGGCGTCACCGGCCAAGACGGCGCTTATCTCGCTGAATTGCTCTTGGGCAAGGGATACGAAGTACACGGCATCAAGCGCCGGACCTCTCTCTTCAACACCGATCGTATCGATCATCTCTATTTGGACCCCCACGAGCCGAATCCGCCGTTCCGCCTTCATTACGGGGACCTGACGGACTCTTCGAGCCTTATACGTATTGTTGGTCAGGTTCAGCCGGACGAGATCTACAATCTCGCCGCACAAAGTCACGTCGCCGTCTCCTTCGAGGAACCCGAGTACACGGCGAACTCCGACGGCTTGGGGACGCTTCGAATTCTTGAGGCGATGCGGATCGTTGGGCTGGAAAAGACAACCAGGTTCTATCAAGCGTCGACATCTGAGCTGTACGGCCTGGTCCAGGAAATCCCGCAAAAGGAGACTACTCCTTTCTATCCGCGTTCACCCTATGCGGTCGCCAAGCTCTATGCTTACTGGATCACGGTCAATTACCGCGAAGCTTATGGCATGTATGCCTGCAACGGCATCCTCTTCAATCACGAATCTCCCGTTCGCGGCGAGACGTTCGTCACCCGAAAGATCACGCGTGCTCTTGCACGAATCCACTTAGGCCTGCAGGAACGACTTTATCTTGGCAATCTCGACGCACTACGCGACTGGGGACACGCGCGCGACTATGTCGAGATGCAATGGTTGATGCTGCAGCAGGAAAAGCCGGAAGATTTCGTCATCGCTACCGGCGTGCAGCACTCCGTGAGAGATTTCGTCAACATAGCCGCCAGCGAAGTCGGTATAAGGATCCGCTGGGAAGGCAGCGGTGTCGATGAGAAGGGTTATGATACTTCTACCGGCAAATGCATCGTCTCCGTCGACCCTCGTTATTTCCGCCCCACCGAGGTTGCTACTCTCTTGGGAGATCCCACGAAAGCGAAACAGAAGCTCGGATGGGAGCCGACGACCTCATTCGAGGCGCTAGTTCAGGAAATGATGAAGGAAGACCTCGAATCGGCAAAGCGAGACGAATTGATTAAGCAGCACGGATTCCGATACTTTCCGCGTCACGAGTAAGGACAGGATGGATCGACGACAACAATGAATGGAAGGAGTGGGCGCCCATCCGCGGGCGCTCAGTTCTGGCGGTTTTTTGCCAACACGCAACTCGGTCTGGCTTTCAAGGCAAACGAACTGCATCCTCCATTGGAGGCCCAATGTTGTCGTTCGCGCTTGTAGCTCCGATACCTTTCTGCCCGGCCGGCTTGCGATCGCCCTCCATTATTTCTGACCACCGACGAACAATTGTCTGTCGGTCCCAGCGCTCAAGAGCGCGCCTTCTTCCTTCAGCGCCGTAATGCTGCCGGAGGGCGGATGCCTCGCTTAGCTCGCAAATTGCGACTTGAAGAGCGGAGGCGTCTCCAGGTGGAGTCACGAGACCGGCGCCAATTACTTCTGCCGCCAGCCCCGTACCCTCTTCGGCCATTGCGATTACTGGCCGAGCGGACGCGAAGATGGCGCCAAGTTTGGAAGGCAACACCAGATCGGCCGCCTTGGCCTTCTGTGGGATCAGATGAAAATCGGCGGTTGCCATTAACTCGTTGAAGCTTTCCTTCGGCTGAAGGCCAAAAAAATGTATATTGGAGTGCCCAACGGCCATTTGCTCAAGCCTCATCTTATCGGGACCATCGCCCGCGAGAATGAAGTGAATATGCGGATGGCTTTGTTCTAGCCCGATAGCGGCCTCGATTACGAATTCAAGACCTTGCTTGTTCGACATCGTTCCGGAGTAAAGCCCAACGATGTCGCTCTCACCCAGCTTCAGTTGCTCGCGATATGTCGTTATCCGCGAGGCGGGGCAGATCGCGCGGGTGTCAATCCAATTTCTGACCTCGACCGCTTTGTCGAGACCGACGCCCTTTACAATTAGGCGGTCCACCATCGGTCGAGAAATAGTCGAAACGTGATCAAACGACCTTAAGATCGTAGCTTCCGTCCTGAGCATCCATTTGCGCAAGGAATTGTTGCGCAGCAGACCAAGTTCGAACGCCGCATCCACCTCGAAGTCCTGAACGTGAATCCATGATTTGGCACCGATGCGATGCGCAACGACTGAGACGAACGCAGCCGACATTAGAGAAGGGGCAACCGCGACCATCACATCTGGTCGCCAGGAGAGAGTATTTACGAGGACCGGCACCGCGCTCGAGAGTGCGAAAGAGGCGTGATGAATGAGCCTCTTCGCCCCCGACGGACGTCCAGGCACATAGATCGGCGTCCGCGTCACCCGAACGCCATCAATATGCCTCGATCGATAGTAGGAGTTGCGGAAGTCTGACGGAATCTTCCAGCCCGGATAATAAGGTGGAGCAGTGATCACCCTGACGTCGTGACCTTCGGCGACGAGGCTTTCACAGAGCTCGGTATTGTATTTCGCCACTCCGATCAGATCGGGGGCATAATTGATGCCGACCAAAAGAACTCGCATAAAGGAGCAATCCAAGTAAGTTTTGAGAATTGAAATTATTGCAGACAGAATAGTTGAGCTCAGCTGGTGGCGCGAACCTCCAGATGGCGGCCGTGGCCTTTCAGAAAATCCTGATATGCAACGGAGAGGCCAGTGCGAAGAGGAGTATTCGGTCGCCAACCAAGAGCCCGGACCCGCGAGCTATCGAGCAGCTTACGTGGCGTACCGTCGGGCTTGGACGTGTCGAAGACAAGCTTGCCCTGATAGCCCACCACGTCTGCAATCGTTCTCGCAAAATCGGCGATCGATAACTCGTCGCCGCTACCGACATTGATCGGCTTATCGCTTGAATAATTCTTTAGAAGGAAGACACACGCGTCAGCAAAATCATCGACATTCAGAAATTCACGCAGCGGCGTTCCGGTCCCCCAGACAGTCACCGTCGGAGCTTGCTCCAGCTTCGCTTCGTGAAACCGTCGGATTAGTGCCGCCGGCACATGGCTATGATCGGGATGGTAATTGTCGCCACGACCATAAAGATTGGTAGGCATCGCAGAGAAGAAGTCATCACCGAATTGGCGGCGGTACGCCTGACACATTTTGAGGCCAGCGATCTTCGCGATCGCATACCACTCATTAGTAGGCTCAAGCGGTCCGGTGAGCAGTTCATCTTCGCTGATCGGCTGCTTGGCATGCTTTGGGTAAATGCATGATGATCCCAAAAACAAGAGGCGCTGCACGCCGACGGCATGGCTGGCGCGGATGACGTTTAGTTCGATCGAAAGATTGTCACAGAGAAAATCGACAGGAAAGTTGCTGTTGGCGGCAATGCCTCCAACCTTTGCGGCCGCGTGAACCACGAGCTCAGGCCGCTTGGCCTCGAGCCATCGGATTGTTGGCTCCTCCTTGGTGAGATCCACCTCATGTCGATCGGCGAAAAGAATGGTGCAATTCTCAGATGCAAGGCGCCGAACGACGGCAGAGCCGACCATGCCGCGATGGCCGGCTACAAAGACGCGCTTTCCGGAAATATTGTACGTTGATGCCCCCGTCATATGACTACCCGAGCCTTCTCTATTTTTTACAGAAAAATCCACTGCAGAGCCACTCTGCACACTCCACCACCGTGCAGTGCAGCATACCAACTTGTTAACATAATCTTTATCGGACAGCAGCCCAAGTTAGCGTCAAGTCGCTTTTTTGGTGAACAGCCCCTGGTTGCGCAATCCGGTGGCAGACCATTGACACAAAAATAGACAAAGCAGCCGTGCCAATCGCACGACTGCTTGCTTTATCCAGGTTAGCTAGTCGTAGAGGCTGATCAGTAAGCGCGACGCAGGATGGGGCCTTCCGGCGCGCAGACGCGATCCATATACCAGCCGTACGGCGTCTCAACACGCACGAGCGGGCAGTGGCGCTGCGGCACATAACGGTATGGGTAGGGCTGGGCCCAGAAAGTTACGGGCGTCGCCTGGCTCTCTCCTGTCAGGAGGGCCGCGCTTGCAGGCATTTGCATGCCCGCCTTCGCACCACTCGCCGCACCCAGGAATGCGGCAATTGTCAAAAAACCGACCCGCGCAAACGTGTTGTACATCCTTAAAGCTCCTTTGCGCCGACGAACCTAATCCCAACAGCCCAAAATGGGTTGCTTGTAGAATAGAACCTCGAAATCAGCCTCAAATCTCACGACTACAATACCAAATCGCTGGAGAGAAAGGCAACCGATCCGATGCGCAGATCGGACGTCCTGGGATGATATCGCGGCCAAGTGTGGCTTCTTAGCCCTACTTCGCCCCACCGAAAGCCCCTGGGGCAGCCAGATCAGGCGAACGACGATAGACGTCTCTCAATAGTTGGTAATTGATCGACTGAGATAGAGGCACCGTCTCCTCGGCGAGCTTTGCAAAAATGAGGATATCGCGCAGGGTTCTCCAACGACTTTCGTCATAGTCGGCGATCCGGCCCCCCGTCGGCAGAACGAGACTTCGCTGCTGCTCGAGCTCGAACTTCAAACGATCCACATTAAGCCTGTCGGGGGCAATACCAACGAGAACCGGCACGCTGCGTGCATAGTCGGCGTAAGTGAACTGCCACCCTTTGATGAGACCTGCCAGCACCCCCGCCACGGCTGAGGGACGATCATGAACAAGGTCAGAGCTCGCGAAATAGACCATTCCCGGTACGTGGATGGCGTAATCTTGCGGCCTGATCACGTTAAGTCGAATAAAGTCAGGCTCGGATGGTCGTGGCTCCTGGCCGATCAAGCCAATGACAGCGTCCACCTCACCGGCACGCAATACGTCGAACGTGTCGCGATCCGGGACCTTGGTGATTCGGCTGCGCGGCAAGCCGAGCTGCGCCATCATAGCATCGACCACTACTTCGCCCTCGCTCCCTTTACGGTAGCCCAGCCGCTTGCCGACGAGATCGGCGGGGCGACGCAGGCCAGAGCTTTCCAAGCTGAAGATCACGATGGAAGTGTCCAGAAAGCTTGCCGCGAAAGCAGTCACCGGGACGCCGCGCCAGGAGCCCAGCAGGAATTTGTGGCCGCTGGTCACGCCAATGGCATGTTCACGTGCAACGGTTGCGACGAAATCCGGGTCATCCGGGTCGGCACGTAGCGCAATGTTGGAAGGAAAGAAGGCTTCACGTTGGGCAATCATTTCTCCGGCGAAGCGTGCCCCAAAAGCGCCATCCACTAGGAAGGCGAGCTGCGCTGCCGGGGGTGGGTATGCTTCGACCGGCAGCGGCTCGGGTCGCAGCGCTAGAATGACGAGGCCAGCGGCCGCCATGGTCGAGAGAGCCAACAGCGCGGGTCGCTGGTATTTGGTTTTTGTTTTTCGGTGCGAAGGCGTTCGAGCCACCTGGCTAGTCCGTTCGTCTGCGCGATGCGCGCAAGGGTTGAGGTATCGGATGGGTCGAGATACACTGGTGGGGTTAAGGTTATTTTTCTCTGAGCATTGTCTTAACTACCATTTTGCTCGAATGCACCGGCGATACTGATAGGCAAATTTCGAAGGCGCACGGATTTCAGAACCATGACGATTGCATCCTTCCATTCCAGCCCGCTTCCCGATCGGGAGCCGGACATACGGCTTTCGGATGCGCCGGCCGCAACGCGTGCGCGGTCGGGGCCGAGTTGGCTGCGCCCCGCTCTGGTCGAACGGGTTATGATCACCGCGGATGGCGTGCTGATCATAGCCTGCGGCATCGGGTGCACGGTAATATACCACCTCTTCGCCGCTGGAGCGGTCGGCAGAATCGACGTCTATGCCTCGGCGAGCCTGCTGGTGGCGATCAATTTTGGGCTCCTGGTCACGGTCCAGCACGGCTATCGGCTGAAGACCATTACCAACCTGCCGTGCTCATGGCGGATTACGCTGACCACATGGACCGGCGTCTTCGCTTCGCTCCTGGCCATTGCCTTTACCATGAAGGTGAGCGACGAATTTTCCCGTGGCACCGCAATCTCGTTCTACCTCTTCGGTCTCGTCGCACTCTCGTCGTGGAAGCTTGCTGCCGCGCGCTGGACGACGAGAGCACTGCGAGCCGGCGCATTTGCCAACAGCAAGGCAGTCGTGATCGCGGAGTTTGGGCTTCCAGCCTCTTCCGCCGCGATGATGGAGCTCCGCCAGCACGGCCATCGCATCGTTCGAACACTAGAGATCCGCGCCAAGGATTTGGGCTCTCCGCTCCTGATGTCGCAAATCGGTCCTTCCTTCGACGAGTTGATCTCTTATGCGCGCGAAAATGAGATCGAGCATATATTCCTGTTGATGAGCTGGAGCCGCCAGCATGCAATCGACAGTATTCTGGACGGGCTGAAGATCCTTCCGATTCCGGTCCATCTCGTTCCGGATTCAAACGTGTCGCATTTTCTGCGGTACCCGCTGGTAAGCGCCGGGAATACCTTGACCGCCGAACTCCGGCGGGCGCCGTTGAGCTGGAAGGAGCGCGCGTTGAAGCGCATGCTCGACGTAGTCGGCGCCTCGGTTGCCCTAATCGTATTTGCGCCGATCATGCTGATCGCCGCACTACTCATCAAATGCAGCTCGCGCGGGCCAGTATTCTTCCGCCAAACTCGCAATGGATTTAGCGGCCGCGCTTTCCTTATCTATAAGTTCCGTACCATGCGAGTGTTGGAGGACGGGCCCACGGTCGTTCAGGCGACGAGAGACGATCCTCGCGTGACGGCTATCGGCAAATGGCTGCGCAAGACCTCGATCGACGAGCTGCCACAGATCTTCAACGTGCTTAAAGGCGACATGTCGCTGGTCGGCCCGCGCCCGCACGCCGCCGCCCATAACTCGGAATATGAGCAGATCATTGGAAACTACGCCTTCCGCCACCACGTGAAGCCCGGCATCACTGGCTGGGCGCAAGTTAATGGTTACCGCGGAGAAACTCGCGCACTGGAGCAAATGCAGAAACGAGTGGAGCACGATTTGTGGTATATCAACAACTGGAGCTTGTGGTTGGATATTCGGGTGATGTTTGCCACCGCTATAGGCTCCCTGTGGCAGACCGGAGCCTACTGACCCTAAGAACTCCCGGTTTCAAAGTTCGCCTCATCTTTCCTATGCACCGCTCGCTCTGACTACAGGTCCAGAAATGCTACAGGTAAATAAGAACCGGTTGGACTCGCTTCCGAAGTCTCAACCGCCAGAAGAAGGTTGGCAGACATACCTCAGGATCGTACGTCGTCAATACCCGCTTGTAGTTGGAACCCTATCTTGCTGCCTGTTACTCGCGGTTCTCTACCTTTTTACGGCCGCGCCAAAGTATACAGCCACAGCCTCGCTGGTAATCGACACACGAAAAGTACAGCTGTTTCAACAGCAATCCATGTTGGGAGATGTGGCCATCGATTCAGCAACTGTCGAAACACAAGTTGAAATACTTAAATCAGAGAACATAAGTCTCGCCGTCATACGCGACCTGAAGCTCACTAACGACTCGGAATTTATCGGCGGAAACGGGGGCGCGATGGGACTGATTTTGCAGCTCGTGACGTCAGTTTTCGGGACCGGGGGACCGAAGTCCGAATACGAACTCACACGTGCCGCGCTGCTAAGGTTTGAGGAAAGCCGAACAATAAAACGGGTCGCCCTCACCTATGTAATGGAAATTGGATTCACATCCCTTTCAGCAGAGAAGTCCGAGCGAGTCGCCAATGCGATTGCTGATGCGTACATCGTTGATCAGCTCGAGGCCAAATATCAGGCGACCCGTCGGGCCAGCGTGTGGTTGCAAGATCGGATCAAAGAGCTGAGAACGCAAGCGTCTGCCGCACAAAGATCCGTCGTCGACTTCAAACAAGCAAACAACATTGTGGATACGGGAGGCCGGCTGATGAATGAACAGCAGCTAGCCGAAATCAACAGTCAGTTGATTGTCACCAAAGCGTCTACCGCCGAAGCGAAAGCTCGGCTCGAACGTATCAACGACATCATGAAGCAAGAAATACCGGACGCTTCCGTAACCGACGCGCTGAAGAACGAGACCATCGTAAAGCTTCGAAATCAATATGTTGACATGGCATCGAGAGAATCCGTCTGGTCCGTTAAGTATGGTCGGGATCATCTGGCCGCAGTCAACCTGCGCACGCAGATGCAGGAAATAAGGAAGAACATTACTGACGAGCTTAAACGAATCCAGCAAGCCTACAAGAGTGACTACGACATTGCGTCTGCGAGAGAGGATAGCATCAGAAACAGCCTCGCTAACATAGTCTCAGAATCTCAGCTTACAAACCAGGCTCAGATTCAACTCCGAGAACTCGAGAGCAATGCTCAATCATATCAGGCCATGTATGATAACTTCCTACAGCGATACATGGAATCTGTGCAGCAGCAGTCATTCCCCATCACTGAGGCTCGGGTTATCAGTCCGGCGAGCCGCCCTTTGCGGAAGAGTTCTCCCAAAACCTTGATCGTACTCGCTGTCAGTTTACTCGGCGGCCTTGGAGTGAGTATTGGGCTAGCCATGGCGAGAGATGCGGCAGATCACGTGTTCAGAACGACGGATCAAATTGAAACTGAACTTCAGACCCAGACCTCGCTCATTCTACCCTCCATCCGGTTAGGGAAGAACGAGCGCTCATCTCAAGAAGACTTCAACTCCTCGCTTCTTAGATACGTGGTCGACAGCCCGCTCTCGAGATTCGCTGAAGCTGTTCGATCGTTGAAGGTCACCATCGACCTCAACATTCGCACCAAGGGGAAAGTTATCGGCATAACTTCGACTCTGCCGAACGAGGGAAAATCCACGGTTTCGTCCAATTTGGCCCATTTGATCGCACAAAGCGGCAAACGAGTGGTCCTGATCGATGGCGACCTTCGAAACCCTTCGCTATCCCGCAAGCTTGGAGTAGCTGCCAACATCGCCGGCCTGTACGATCTGATAGTGAGTTCAAGCAGTAATACGGAATTGAAACCTGCAGAGGTGATGCTGAACCTTGCCTTCTTGCCGGCAGGATTGGCTCCAAATCGAGCACATACCAGCGAGCTACTGGCCTCCGATGAAATGATGGCGATTGTGGAAAAGCTAAAACATAGCTACGACTACGTGATTCTCGACATGTCGCCGCTCGCGCCGGTTGTGGATGCTCGAGTGACTACGGCCTATGTGGACGCTTTTTTCTACGTTGTAGAGTGGGGAAAAACGGAGCGGGATGTAATCCGGCACACCCTCGCCAAAAATCCGGAGATTTACGACAGATTGCTCGGCGTCGTGCTCAACAAAGCTAATACAACCGCGCTGGCCCGATACCAGTCATACCATGGCAACTACTACTATGAGAAATACTACGCAAGGTACGGCTACACCGAGTGAGATTCGCCACGAGATTGATCCTGGGTCTGTTTGGAGTGGTCGCGATCGGATGGGCCGCGGATAGTGTTTGGCTTCAGGGCATCACAAGACCTACCGAGGGCTTGGCTCGATCTGTCCTATCCGGTCAAAAATTTGGAAAGAAAGCCGCGGTTGAGCTTGCCTCTTCGCCTACCGGCTCAGGGGCTACTTACAGAACCCATAGGGCCTCAGCGATTATCTATCTGTATTTGGCAGAGATCGCCATTGCGGACGGAAATGGCACTCTCATTGATCGCTTCGTAAGTGAAGCGAAAGTGCAGACTGTTAAGGGACTTCAAATCTCGCCGGACGATGGCTTTCTGTGGATGTCCCTTTGCTGGATAGGGACGATCGAGCGAGGTTCGACCACAAAATTCAACAACTATCTGGCAGCATCCTTCGCCGTAGCCCCGCGCGAAGGATGGATCATACAACGCCGGTTGCCAATCGCGCTGGGAGCATATTCGGAATTAACGGACTCGAATAGACGATCTACAATCGAAGACTTCAGCCGCCTCGTCCAAGCTGCGTTGACGACAGAAGCCGCTCAGATATTGCGAAACGTAGATCCTCAATTGCGTGCCGATCTCTTGCGTGGACTCGCCGCTCTGGAAACGTACCCAAAGCACCTCCTAGCTAAAGAGCTGCGCCACCAGGCCCTGCGCTTCGATGTGCCGGGCATCGAACCTGACGAGGACCGACCATGGAACTAGCCTTCATCGCACGCACCGCTGCGATCCCCTTGCTCTTGAGCTATCCGGGTTTGGCCGCCGCGCAAGTCGGCTTCGTCCCTCAATCGAATGGACGAAGCGACGACAGCAATGTGATCAAGGGGCCTCTAGGAAAACCGTGTCTCGATATCGAGGCCGCAGCTCGGGCGCAGCTTATCAATCCAAGTATGTTCGACCACGTCGTAAGCATTAAGAATGAATGTAACCGCATAATCAGCGTCAAGCTCTGCTATGCGAACTCCGACCATTGCCGGAACTTGATCCTACAACCGTACAAGAGAACTGACACTATACTTGGCACCATGCAGGGCGTCACAATCTTTAAATATTCCGTAACTCAAAAGCTATCCTAGACCAACAGTCTAAGTTCTGAAAGCCATGTCAAATGATCAAAAGTGCTTGCTGAGGCCGCTACCAAGACACCCTGTACCTCACTTCCCGTCCATGGCCGCCAATTCGGACGCCGTCGGAAGCTCCATTAAGCCTGGGACTATCAAGAAATCTGTCCTTCGAAATCACGGAAAACGGCTTAAAGTCCTTCTCAACCTCGGGAATGGAGGCCGCAGTAAGTTCTTCTCCAGTCCCCTCTAGTTGCATTTTATACTCAATGTCGTAGCGCCCCTCTCGATCCACTGCGGTGAAGTGACCATCCTGCTTCGAAAAAAGATCGACGCGCATCATCTCCAACATAAGCTCCTCTCTTGACGAGTGAGCCTGCTTGTCAAAGATCCGAAAGTAAATCGCAATATCCGAGCCATTTATTTCAAGGTAACGAAATTCTCCCTGCGCCGTCAGATCGGCGCCATCGACATTCGAAACAAACCGCAACGCGATAGAAATCTGCCCTGCATCGACCAGCAGCAGCCCAGGAGACAGTTCGGCCACAAGCTCAGCGGGAAATCGGCAGGTGGCCTTTCGGATCAAGTTCTGCGCCCTCAAATTTCTCATACGGAACGCGGAATTTGATTGAGCTGTAACAAATGGATCGATTTCTGGAATTCGGAATACGAGAACGCCACGGTCACGGTCAACAAATCCCTCTTGGAAGGGCGACATTCGATCCTGGAGAGAGGTTCTACTTCCTTCATTTGCTGACCAATACGAATGATAGCATTCCAAAAACGGATGTTTTAGATCGGCATCGAAAGATATCCCGAAACTTTGAGATGAGGCGTTGTAGATAAACGGAGACACTCGGAACAAACCAATTCCGACAGCATACTTTCGGGCAAAGTAAGCATTCCCATAAGCCTCGGTCCGACCGGGAGCGCCCCACTTAGTAAATGCGGGTATTGTCGACCGGAACTCGTAAGGCTGATCCCCCACGTCGACAAGTTCAAGCACGACGGGATCAGGAACCCAACTACTCGTCGCCAGGAACGCCACATAAAACGGCTCTCCCTTCGCTAGAAAGTCGCGCGGCGTCCGAACGGGCGCCCCGAAGTACAACCAGTTGATGTGCAGCCCAGGGCTATCTATCGGCTCTATTTGATTGCTGGTATTGCGATAGAACTGTGGGCGGTAGGCTCGAACGATTGGTGGAACGACCAGCCCGTGGAAGCTATTGACCCAGAGCGTGGCCACTATGACGTTTGCAACCGAATTGGCCGCAGATTTCAATTCGGTATCCGCAGAAAACTCGATAAGATTCACAAGCGGAATCAGATCGAGGATCGTATAAACTGGCGAGAACTCCTCCACGTTTCCGACCGTAAGCCACTTCGAGAACGTCTGAAGCAACAATTTCTTGTATTCTGCCCGAACCTCCAACGAGGTGAGTACCTTACCGTTTCGAGTAAGCCAACGATTCCTCGGAAATTTTTCAGCCATGAGGTACCACGACGTAGCCGATAGAAGTGCGTGATTTGTTGTCCCATGCTGAAAGAGATCAATTCTACGCTGCAGTGCCGTTGTAATCGAACGCGTTTGCATCTCATCGAAGCAATCGACATGCCGAAAGATGAATCTCGTCAAGGGAGGAAGCGAGAATAGATCGGGATGTAATTCCGTATCCGAACCCTCAAACGTCAAGACGTTCGCCATGTATTGAAGGTTATCGACGCTAGGGCACTCTTTTCCCGACGATGCCGCCAATACATCGTAGGCCCCATACTTCGGATGGTTCATGGGAGATCCGCGAGTAAAAGCAACGCCCAGAACAAGGCTCTTTCGGGCCTCCACGTTCCGGATCAAAACCGCATCTAACGCATCCGAGGCCAGTCCTCGATTAACTCCGACCGCCCAGCCGATAAGGAATAGAACCAGACAGATTCTACTAATGACCACCATCGCGAGCTACCTGAGATCGAGGGTGTGCTAGTTGCCAAGCGAACACAATCAGATTGAGCATCAATATCAGAACGACCGGAGATCGCAGTGTAACGGCTAGGACGCTGATTGCCGTGCTCGTAAACACAACGTAGATCAGCGTTTGCGACATTAGAATGATTGCGATACTCCTGAGACCGAACTTTCCCCGAAAGTATTGATACAGGAGATACAAAAGATAGACGAGAATCAGTTTGAAGAAGAATACGGTCCAGAACCCGCCCATGTAAAACCATTCCGCCTCTGCAGTAATCATCGGGCGGGCTACAGTGCCGGCGTCGCGCAGACCCAACTGCCAGATAATGCGATCACTTAGGACCAAATCCTTTTCCTGCCCGAACGAAGGCAGAATCGAATAGACGACGTTCAGGATCTCAGTCCAATTAATCTCCTTGATATCACCGATCCTCCCAGTCACCATGTCCATTTGAGGCAGCAGCGTTAGGCGGGGAAGAAAGCCGGAATCGGATCCGAAAAACAAAGGAGAGATGCTGCTTCGGGTAATCGCTCCTGAAGGCAGAGTTAGGCCGCTCGCAAATGGATTGACTACGTAGGAAATGGCTTGTGCCGAAAAAAGCTTTTCGCTCACAATGCCAAGCAACGAAGTACCACTATCCCTAAATGTCCGTGCATAGAGCAAGACCGCCGAGAAGAGTGATAGAAGGCGGAAGCCAAAAAAGGCAAGCGCGACGTTACGAAAACTTAGAATGGGCTTGGGGTAGGCCATTACAAAAAAGAAGGCGAGCAACAGGACGAACGCAAACACGTCCGTCCGCAAACTCGACCGAAGGGAACTGACGACGATTAGTGCTCCGACGAGCAGCATCGGGACATCGAGGCCGCTTGTGGCTCGACGAGAGACAAGGCGTACCGCGAGCCAGAGGTAGACAAACGACGCCAAAGCGCCTGCATAGACCTCCGGCACTACTCCGACAAGTTTGGCCAACACACCCAGAACACCGATAAACAAAATTATTGGTTGCACCTTAATCAGATCGTCTGCCCATTTTGTGCTTTTGAGCGGAGGACGATTCGGCTGAAGCTTAATGGCTACCAACGCACAGGTGCACGCGAGCTGACTGCACAACGCTATCAGGGCAGCAGAGGCCGGATCAACCAAGCCAAAGGTAGCCAAATTTCCGTGCAAACTTGCATACAAATACGTCATGAACGAAAACATCCAATAGACGTGTGTAAGCATGATAAAAAGGATAGCATCGCTCACAAGCGAGAAAGTCAACGCCGCAAGCAGAAGCATTGCGGCATGATACGCATTGGATGCATACTGCCCGTCTAGCGCCGTATTCACCAATATCAATCCCGCATGCAAATACATCAGCCAAGGAACTGGGCTGAGCAAGCGGCGATCGAACCGATCCGAATAGATGTGATCTCTGAGTTCGAGATCCTTTATTGTGCTAACCATCAGACGCCATCCTGCAAGACCGTCAGCTCACCCCGAACGCCGACGCGGGTCTATTCAGCACATTCCGGTAGAATAACGTGAATTCTCGAGCCATTACGAGCACCATGAGCGCTTGAACAAGAGCAATGAGTTCGGCCAGCGACTCCGCGTCTGAAAGATGCAGCGCGACAGCAGAGGCCGCTCCAACACCTACAATAAAGACGTACCACATCGCCGATCGGCTATGCGCACTCATGGCCGTTAATACGCCGAATAGGCTTACCCAAAGCATCTCTCCGATGGCGGCGAGTGCAAGGGCGCACAACAGCCACGCTGATGCCTCGAGTTGGCCATGCGAAAGTGCATGTATGACTTCAGGCCCCCAGCAACCGATCAACACAACATAGGCGAGCATGCCGACAACTAAAATGAGCGAATGCATCCTAATCAGTCGCCGGACTCGTTCCGAATCTCGCTGTCCTCTCGCAAAACTGTACTCTGGCACGAAAGCCTGCGTTACAAGGTTTGCCCCAGCTACCCCGATCCGCGTGACTGTTCGGGCTGTCGAGTAAAGCGCCACGGCGGCCGCGGCTGCACTCGCACCCAATATGATTACCGGCCCTTGCAGCACAAAGGCGGTCGTCAATGGTACCAGCGTATAGGTGAGGGACGGAATAAAGAGCCTTCTGATCCAAAAGAACGATGCACTCGATATCCCTATGCGGAGCCATGGCGCAATCCGCACGACCCACAAGGGCAAGACAAGTGTAACGATGATGCGAGTAAGCACGGACAGAAACGCTGCGGCAGCAATATTGATGCCAGCTACTGCGCAACTTAGCAAGACTACAGTCTCTGCCGCCCGAAGAAGCGCCGCTAACGTGGTCTCCGTGGCGGGGTAGCCTTCTGATCTTATTGCGGCACAGAAGAGATAAAAAAACTGATAGGTAACAACGCCCGCGATCTGAGATAGCAAGATGATCTTCGCTTCGCTTTCCTCCAGCGGCTGAACATTGAGTGCACCGCTCAGCGGGACAAAGTGAAGAACCAGCATTGTTGCCAACAGCAACAAAGGTCCAGCAATGGTCAACATCCAGAATACACTCTGAAAAACGGCTAGTGCTTCAGGCTGGCGCCCTCCTACCACCAGTCTGGAAATCTCATTTTTTGCAATTATCGTGAAACCCAAATCTGCAAAGGTCAAATATTGAGGGATTGCAGTAAGAACGAGCCATGCTCCGTAGGTTGGTACGCCCCAGGCCTTAATCAGAATCGGTATTGTCGCAAACTGAATTGCCAGCGTGACGACCTGGTTGAATACATGCGCGGACAGGTTGCGACCCAGGCGGTTTCTGCTCAGGCGCAAAAGTGAACTACGCATGTTCGAGCCTCATCTGGAGACCTAATTGAATCTTTGCTTCATCCTAAGGAATGGCGCCTCCAAGAAACGGAAACTCATTACGGCCAACCCCAGCGAAATGAAAATGCCGGTCACAGCAAACGCGAGCAATGACGGCAATACACTGTTCAAGAGCAACTTCCCGACGGGCCAAATCTGCAATAGGGACGCTCTGATGCACACATGGATGACATAAAGGCCGTAGCTGTATGTTCCGAGGATGGCCAGCGCAGATGCCCTCGTCCCTTGATTATTTTTGTCATGCGTGGCGACCAAGAGGACCAAACTCGCAAAGAATATTCCAAATACTGAAAGTCCATAAACGTGAATCGCCGGGTGCTCCGACGTAGGCCCATACATGGACAAAAGGAAGATCGATAATGCTCCAGAGAAAGCGCACATGGGCATCGCATATCGACGCAACGCGTCGACTTTTTGATACTCCAACACGATCGCGGCTACCCCGCCGAAAACGATGCTATCCAGACGCGCTGGAAAGAAGAAATAGATCTGGAGCGCAGAGGCCCCCCACCATTGAAGCAGTATCCTCAGGAGCAGTGATAGGACCAATAGGCTTACAGCAAATGAAAATAACCTTCCGCGAGGAATAACAAAAAGCAAAGCGGGCCAGATCAGATAGAACTGCTCCTCGGTTGCCAACGACCAGAAGTGGCCCGTTCCGAGGGGTGTGAATTGATCAGTGAAGAAGCCGTAAAAATTCGACAAATAGGTGAACAGAAAGGGAGCGGCAACGGCGAATGAGCGCCCCCCCGACTCGGGTAGGCGCCCCAGCGCAAATGCGCCGAGGACCGCCAGCGAGAGGAGACTTAGGTACGCGTAGTAAACGGGGAAGATGCGAAGAGTTCGCCTAATATAGAAATTGCGAAAGAAATGCTCCGAATGCAAAGTTTTTAGAATTATACGTGTTATCAGAAATCCGGACAGCGAGAAGAAGAGCTCAACCCCACACCATCCCATTCTGGCGACATGGATGGCATAGCTGTCGAAAGTTGAGGTCTTGGGAAGGCCAGGGACCTGGAAGAAATGAAATATCATAACCAACAGAATCGCTAGTCCTCTAAGTTTATCTAGTCCGACATCTCTCTCGGCTTTGGCAGCTAACCCCACCTGGCCCGGCTGTTCTGGTGCTAGCATCAATGCACAAACCCCGAAACTCGATTGAAATACATTGTCTCTTTTGGAAGCTTCCCAACAGGGCGCGCCGGAACGCCTCCGTAGATAGTGTATTGATCAGTCGGGCTATCTATAAGAACTGATCCAGCAGCCAAGATAGAATAGTCCGGTAAGCTAGCTCCCTTCAGGATTATCACGCCAGTGCCGACGAAACAAAACTGGCCTATACGAACCGGCTCAGATGTTTGCCTAGAAACGCCGACTTCAATTGAGTGAGTAAGCAGCTGTGATCTCCACCCCGCAAAGGTACTAAAACGACCGACTTCAACCGTTGCCGTGCAATCGATTAAGTGACGGTGGGTGATAGCGGCATGTTCGCCAACTAGCAGCGCCGATTCGGCTGAATTGCCTGTTATCCAGTTCAAATTGCCTATTCGTGCAGAACGATCCAACTCGAGCTTGGCGACGCCTTTAATGAACGTGAGGTGACCTATTCGGCTGCATCTCGCCATTCGTAGACGGTTCGCGCCGATCCAGGAGAATCCGATAAAGCAATCGGGCGCAAGGTCGTACCCCCAAAACAGTCCGAGGAGTCTGCGCCTGATTGCCCAAGGAAAGATAAAGAGAAAACTCTGGAGGAAATACCGGATCAAGCGGAGTACCTCGCCTCTCGAGGGTGGGCAGCGCAGCTAGTCACCGCTTCAGTGACTCTCCGCGCAAACTGCTCCCATGAATATTGGCGAAGAACATCCTGCCCCTGAGCAAGAGCTTCACAGGTCAGCGCGGCCGTTAGACAGTGAAAGAAAGGATCAACGTTCTTGATATCCAGATCCAGACAAGGTTCGACCGCCTTCCCAAAAACTGCGCTGAAAAAGGGGACATCCAGAGGTGTGAATATGCGCTTTCCGAATGCGATTGCCTCTAAAACCGGAATACAGAATCCTTCGCTTTCACTGGATACGAGGACAGCTTCACACGAACCATAGAGCGAAGCGAGTGTTTCGTCGTCAACCTCATTAAGGATTACCACCGAGCGCAGCGCGAGCTTCTCGATCAGCGCAATCGTCCTCCTCTCGGTATTGCCGGCTAGCACAAGCCTGAGGGTGGGATCCCGCCTCTCCACCTCTCGCCAGAATTCAACCAGTTCAGCTTTCCGCTTTCGGTAATTGTCAGACCCCACATGAAGTGCAAAAGGCGCTTTCACGAGCTTATGAGCTTTTAGATCCCGCAGACGACTCGCATCAAAAGGACATCCAACTATTCTAGTTGGTGTGCTTACGCCCAAGCTCAGCAACTCACTGGTAATCGGCTGCGGATTTGTCAACAAAACAGCGGAGCGCCGCAGGACAGACAGAATTGATGTTTGCAAAATACGACCGGAGACCTTGGCTCTAGGCTTCCCGGGGATCCGCCCCAAAGCCTGCCGAATCGCAATCGTGTCGTGTACCATTACGATCAATTTCCGACCTGGCACAAAGACGGCCATTGGAGCGTTCGAGTGATCGGCCAAAACTATGACATCGTAGAAAGTCCGAAGGAGCGCCAGCTCAACCGCGAACAGGACGAACTGATCAATGTAACCCAGCCATTTTGCTAATCGGCCACCAGCTGTAAAGCGATTCAGGAATACTGCTCTAGGCTGAACTAGTTCGACATCACCGATTTCAGCGCAAGCCTTCCGAAGCCACTCGGCAAATAGCTTCATGCTGCGTTGCTTTTTGGCGCACTCCGGGTGCGAACCGACAACTAGAATTCTGATACCGACACTACGTGCATTCCAGAACATCCACGACCACTCCAGCAGGTGACGACTAACCCATCCTCAAGCCAGTCAGGGTCGCAAGTGTCTTAACAGCCTGGTCTTTAGGCAAACCAGCTATTGCGTCGTTCAGTTCAGTGACCTTGGCGCCGACCAAGAAGCGGTACCAATAGCCCTGGATAAAGTGATAAATGGCGCCTTGTCTTCCATCCATGAAACCGAGTTGCACAAAGTATCGAAATAGGAAGTACAGGCTCGACGACATCTCAAAGGGCAACTTGTTGAAGACTCGCTCCTTAAGAATTCTCTTCCTCGAAGCCTGCCCCTTGTTTGACGGAGTAAGCAACTCCGAATCCTCGTCAAAGAGTCCATAGCGACGAGCAAGAACGTCAATCGCCTCCCGCGTCGCGTACTTGTTGTGCTTATCGATGAAGAACGAGAGATCATTCAAATTGCGGTCCTCGAACGTTTTTTCGAAAACGACCGAACCTCCCTCTAAAAGAACGATATGCTCGTCCATCCAACGCTGCTCAATACGAGCCTTTCCTGTTCTCCATATTCGAAGCAGCAGAAGTGGAAATCTTCCACCAAATCGAATCCACCGCCCCATAAATACATGCTTGCGGTTGAGATAAATTCCACCAATGTTTGAGGGGAGCTGTTCAACCTTTTCGGATATTTCTTTAGCAAGATCGGGGGCGACTATCTCGTCGGCATCTAGCCGCATCACCCATTCTGTGCGGGTCGGGAGATTGTCCAAAGCCCACTGAAATTGATCCGCATAATTCTTCCACGGATGCTCCGCGACTATGGCGCCGAATCTCCTGGCGATTTCACATGTCCTGTCCTTCGACCCTGCGTCGACGACCAGTACCGTTTCAGCAAAGGACTCTACGGATCGAATTGCCCGTTCGATGTGGCGCTCTTCGTTAAGGGTCAGGATTATTACAGACAAAGAGAGTTTACGCATTTGCACGAAGCCCAATTTCACTATACAGCGCGAGCCAGCGATCAGAGATTTTTGGCCACGCAAGAGATTTTGAGAGCGCTAGTGCGTTTTCTGCCATTTTCTTACGATCACTGGGCCGGCTTACTAATCGATCGAGCGCAGCGGCCCAAGTTACTTCACTAAAGTCCTTGAGCTCTACACCAGCACCAGCATCAGAAATCAGCTGCGCATTGCATTCCTTTGAAAAGATTGCCGGGGTTCCGATGCAAGCAGCTTCAAGAAGTGCCAATGGCATTCCTTCTGCCAGACTTGGGAGAAGAACAGCTGTTGCATTCCTAAGGAACGCCCACTTTTCGTTGCCGTATGCAGGTCCGGGAAACCTTACCCGATCTGTCAACTGCAAGGTACTCGTGAGCCTTTCCAATTTGGTCTGTAGTCCATAAGAATCTGGTCCTACAAAAACCAGGAGGTGAGTCCTGCGAGCAATACTTGTAGCGGCGTAGCTTCGAAGCAATAGGTCCGGTTGTTTCCGCGGATCCAAATAGCCAAAGAAAAGTAGATATGGCTCCCGAATAGAAAGGGTGACATCGGCTTCCGCTTCCGGAGCGTCTACCCCGTTGGGAATAACGTGCACCGGCCGACTAATACCCAGTCGTGAGAAAGACGCAGTTTCATTCTGCGAAAATGCGCCAACAACTGACGAGTCATTTACGAGACGGCGCTCCAAAAGCGTCCACCAGCACATCTTCAGCGCTCGCCGCTTTGTCAACATTCCCTCCGTGAGCTTTCCATGCGGGGAAAGCGCGAATGGAATCTTCCTGTTAATAAGCATCTGCATGCTTATGACAGCAAAGGGGCTGAAGCCTGCATGCACATGTGCGACGGTAGGCTCCGTTGCCAGCGTCGCTCGCATGCCACGAATCAGAGAGGCCACGTCTGAATTGAGGGTAACGATCTTAAGGTGACCGTCTCGAAACACGCTAGGCTCCTTAACCCGTCTGCCTAGCGTCGCGTTCGTGCACACGACCGTGGTCTGAACTCCTTTCCCTGCGCTGCACTTGGCTAGTTCGACCACAACATTGGAAACTCCTCCGCGATCAGAGCCAACCTCGACAGGAGAAGCGCAAAAATGAACAATATGCATTTGCTTCCTTATCGCTTGGTCTCTGCAGATAGCTGCAGCAAATCTAATGCACTTTGACCAATCTCGAACTTACCGAGGAAGCATTGACGAGCCCGCCTACGCATCTCGCCTATTTGCTGTGGACTCTTCTTGAAGAATGCCAGAAGCGCTTCATTGAAATCGCCCGGCTGCTCGACAACTAAACCGCCTCCTGAGTCCTCGATCTCCCTCCAGATATTGACTTTTTTGGTTGTGAGAACTGGCGTCGAACAGGCCATTGCTTCTGCAAGCACGATCCCAAAATTTTCCCCGTGCGAAGGAAGCACGAAGGCTTCGGCACCGCGGAAGGCCCCCCACTTCAGGTCGCCATCCAGCATGCCCGGCCATCTGATGCGGCTAGCAATTCCGAGATCGGCGGCCTGTTGCATTAAGCTTCCCTGCAAACCAATCTGATCGGGCCCGGCAATAACGAGCCGCATTGCCGGCGGCGCATGCTTGGCAAATGCGGTGATAAGGCTATCGATCCCCTTCTTCGGGTGAATGCGGCTCAAGAACAACAGGTAGGGTTCATCCACTGTAAGCCCGCAGAAATTCCGGAAAGAGGCGATTTGAGAGACAGAATCGCCACTCGGGTTCGAGGCGCCATAGGCAACGATTTTCCGAGAGTAATCTTGATAGCCCCAGAACGCACCTTCCGCGAGCAGCCTCTCCTCTTCAGAAGTAAAGAGAACTCTCTCTGCGTCGCGCAGAACTCTTCCCTCCACAGCGAGCCAAAATGCTTGCTTAAACACGTGTTTGATCGGGTAAAATTCCCGGTGCCACGGATCCAAGGAGCCGTGCAAAAAAACAAAATAGGGTAGCTTTGCTTTCTTCAATCCCCTCCACGAACCCAACGAAATGTAATTCCAAATGCAGTGAATTATCGCGATATCATAGCTTCGCGCGTTCGATGCGACCCACTCGCTCAAACGAGGAGTGTAGCCGTAAGGGGGCAGCGACGGCCCCAAACCAAACGTCGTGAACTCTGATGCTTGAACACATTGAGCCTTCGGATCATCCAGAGTAGCTATATGGGTTTCGTGCCCCATCGTTGCCAAAACTCTGGAGGAGCGAATCAGCCCCGCAATAGGTCCGCCAGTACGCGGATCGCAACTTGCGATCAACCGCAGAAACTTCATGGTATCGCCGCTTCCAGACTTATCAACGGAATGATTCCGGACGCAGCAGCCTCATCGCCCCGTTGCAGTAATGATGTTGAATGTGAGAACGCCGACGGCGGACAAGACTCGCCTCATTCGGTTTCCCTCGAATGTCACAATGGCTTATGCTTCCCAAACACTTTAGTGCCGATCATCCTGATATCCATCACCGGATTCACTCTAACAATTCATTGGCAATCAACGAGAGGGACTTACACTGTTGGTCGTTCCCGATACCGAACCGGAAGCCGACCCTGACGTGACAGTTGTGTAATGAAGGCCTCCAAACGTGGAGGCACCAATATTGGCACCACCGAATGCAAATCCGGAAGTTCCTG